>SLSR01000169.1 GCA_007130365.1 Lentisphaeria bacterium | reverse complement strand
TTCCGCCGTCATCGACCACCGCTGGACCGATGTGGTCGGCGACCGCCTGCTGAAGCTGGTGCTCTGGTACGACAACGAATGGGGCTACGCCAACCGGGTGATCGACCAGATCGAATACATCGCCGGAACCCGTTGAGCAGGAGACCGCCAAGGCGGCAAAGATTCAATTGCCGCCCTGCCGGACGACTGTTCAGCTTCATTCGGCACGGCAGCACAACCGAATACAAGGCAGCGCTATAAACATGAGAAGCATCCATGACAAGCTAACCGTGGTGGTGCCCGCCCGGCTCGGCAGCAACCGGGTCAAGGGCAAGAACTTCAGGCTGCTCAACGGAGCGCCGCTGATCTGCCACATTATCCGCAGGCTTAAGCAAACTCAGTGGTTGCGCAATGTCTGCATCAACTCCGACAGCGAGCTGTTCGCCCGGCTGGCCGCCGCCGAGGGGGTCGGCTTTTATCATCGTCCAAAAGAACTGGCGACCAGCGGCTCGCCGATCGACGAGTACATCTACGAATTCATCAAGAGTACCGGCTCCGACCACCTGGCGGTGGTCAACCCATCCTGCCCGTTTGTCGAGCCGGAAAGACTGGATCAGGCCTGGCGGCAATATGTGGAGTCGGACTGCGACACGCAACTGTCCGGCTATCGCGTGCAAACCCATTGCTTTTATCAAGGCAAGGCGCTGAATTTCTCGACCGTCGGCAAGCTGCCGCGCTCGCAGGATCTCGACCCTGTGCTCGCACTCAACTTCGCGATCACCATCTGGGACTGCCGAAAGTATGTCGCCAACTACGAGAGCGAGGGATACGGGGTGTTTACCGGCAAGCTCGGCTTTTTCGAAGTCGAGGAAAACGAGATTGTCGACGTCGACTACGAACAGGACTTCGTGTTCGCCGAATTTGTCGCCCGCTTTCTCGAACAGGGGCGGAAAGTAGAAGCTCAATACCCTGAATTTTTCGAGGAATATCTGCGCGAACATCCGGACATCCAGAATTGAGCCCGCCATAAAAGGTCGAAACCCGCGATGAAAGCGCCTGTTCAACATTATATGGATTTCCGTGAAGAGGCTAGTAACCCATGACCACTCCCCGGGTATACATCACCGACTACATCGAGCATCCCGACCTGGAGCGGGAGGTGCTGGAGCATGAGCTGGCCAGTCGGCCGAGCCGCGAGATCGAAGTCCTGCTGGTCTGGCATGAACAGGTCGACCGGACACTGCTCGAGCGCTTTCCCAGGCTGAAGGCGGTGATTCGCTACGGGGTCGGCTACGACAACTTGGATCTCGCGGCTCTGGCCGAACGAGGGATTATAGCCTGCAACAATCCGGACTACGGAGTCGACGAAGTGGCCGACACCGCCCTTGCCATGATCATGAACGCGACCCGCGGGATCAGCCGCTACGACAGCCAGTGTCGGGACTATACCGAAACCTGGCAGGAGCATACCCTGCCCTATATCGCGCGAACCTCGGAATTGCGGCTGGGAGTGGTCGGAGCCGGTCGCATCGGCGGCAGCCTGCTGCTCAAGGCCAAGGCAATCGGCTTTCAAACCATGCTTTACGATCCCTATCGACCGGCCGGCCATGAAAAGACTCTGCGGGCCGACCGGGCCGAGGAGCTTGCCGCCCTGCTGAACCAGGCGGACATCGTGTCGCTCAACCTGCCGCTCAACCGGGAAACCAGAAATCTGGTGGATCGCGAATTCATCGGCGCCATGAAACCCGGCGCCGCCCTGATCAACACGGCCCGCGGCGGTCTGATCGAGGATCTGGATCTGCTCTACCGGCCTTTGCGCGAGGAGGAGATCGGCTTTGTCGGGCTGGACGTCCTGCCGTCCGAGCCGCCGCCTCGGCAGGGACTGCTGCTGGAGGCCTGGCGACGGCGCGAGGCCTGGCTCGACGGCCGCCTGCTGATCAACCCGCACGCTGCCTACTTCAGTCGGCAGGCTTATCGCGAAATGCGGCAAAAGGCGGCGCTCAACGCGCTGCGCGTGCTGCAGGGGAGAAAGCCGCTGAACATCCTAACCGAGGACAAGCCATGAGCCAGAAGAAGAACAACGTTCTGTTCATCACCAGCGACCAGCAACACTGGATGGCGATGGGCTACCTGAATCCCGAAGTGCAAACCCCCAACCTCGACCGCCTGGTCGAACAGGGCACCGCCTTCCACCGGGCGTACACCCCCAACCCCACCTGCACACCGACCCGGGCCAGTTGGATCACCGGCCTCTACCCCAGCCAGCACGGAGCCTATTCCCTGGGCACCAAGCTGATGGAGGATGTGCCCACGGTCGGCCAGCGGTTTTGCGAGGGCGGCTTCCGCACCGCCCTGGTCGGCAAGGCTCATTTTCAGCCTTTGCGCGGAAGCGAGGAGTACCCGTCGCTGGAAGCCTACCCCACCCTGCACGACCTCGAATTCTGGCGCCGCTTCAACGGGCCCTTCTACGGCTTCGAGCATGTCGAGCTGGCCCGCAACCATACCGACGAGTCGCATGTCGGCCAGCACTATGCGCTTTGGCTGCAGGAAAAGGCGCCGGAGCAGTGGCGAAAATACTTCCTGCCGCTGCAGAAAGGCGCCCCGAACCATCCCGGCTATCCGGACTCGAACCGGCGCGGGCTCAAGCCCGGCGAACCCTGGGACATTCCCGAGGAACTGCACTACAACGCCTGGATCGCGGAGCGCACCAAAGCCTTGCTCGACAGCTACAGAAAAAGCGGCGAGAACTTCTTTCTGTGGGCCAGCTTTTTCGATCCCCACCCGCAGTACATGGTGCCGGAGCCCTATGCCTCCATGTACGATCCGGAAACCGTATCCGTGCCCGAGCATCGCCCCGGAGAATTCGACGACAAGCCGCCCTACTTCAAGCTCTCGCAGGAGGAGAACCCCGACTTCAGCTCGTTCGAGGAAGCGGACGGCCACGCCATTCACGGAGCCGGATCGCACTTGCGTTCGCGTCGCGACAAGGCCAGGAACATCGCCGCCATGTACGGCATGATGACCATGCTCGACAAGTACATCGGAAAAATTCTCGACCACCTCGACCGACTCGGCCTGGCCGAAACCGCCCTGGTCTGCTTCACCAGCGACCACGGCGACTTCTTCGGGCAGCACGGATTGACGCAAAAGGCGATTCACCACTACGAGGATCTGCTGCGGGTGCCCCTGGTGGCCAGGCTGCCGGGACAGATTCCGCCCGGCCGAATCTCGCACTCCCTGCAGTCGACCGTCGATCTGGCGCCCACCTTTCTCGATCTGGCCGGCCTGCCGGTGCCCCGGCAAATGAGCGGCGTCGACCAGGCCAGGGTCTGGCGCGGCGAACAGGAAACCCTGCGCGACCATGTCATCGTGGAAAACCAGCACCAGCCCACGACCATGAATCTGCGCACCTTTATCACGTCCCGCCACAAGATGACGATTCACTATCGGCAGACTTATGGCGAACTGTACGACCTGCGGGAAGACCCCGGCGAATACCGCAATCTTTGGGACAGCCCGGAGCATCGGGAGCTGAAGGAACGACTGCTCCTGCAATTCCTGCATGGCGAGATGGCCAAGGCAGTATTGCCCATGCCGCGCATTTTCGGAGCCTGAACAAGAGCCGTCCAGGCTTTCGCACGAGAGCCCGAATCAAGAACAACCCAAAGCTTACGGTGGATGGCATGAACCTCAAGCTATGGCTTGAAATGCTGGCCGTTTTGGCGCTGCCGCCTCTGCTGATCGCACTGGGCTGGGGCGGCATCTGGCAGGTCATGCCGCCGGCCGCACTGCTTGGCGGCGGCCTCTTGATGGCGTCAAGGAAACACCCGACCCCGCAATACTTGGCACAAGCCTCAAAAGTCCGCAGGCGGGCGCAGGCCATACGCCTGCTTCTCAGGTTTGCGCTGACCGCCACGGTCCTGATCCTGGCCTTGAGCTGGTGGCGGCCGGAGGAGCTTTTCCGCTTTCCCCTGCAGCGGCCGCGAATCTGGCTCATGGTCATGCTGCTTTATCCCGCAATTTCCGTGCCGCTCCAGGAAATGCTCTACCGCAGCCTGTTCTTTCAGCGCTACGCCCGAATCCTCCCCGATCTGCCCCTGGCGATTCTGATCAACGCCCTGCTTTTCGCCTGGCTCCATGTTTTCCTCGGGCCGCTGTCCATGCTGCTTTCCTTTGTCGCCGGACTGTTCTTCGCGGAAACCTACCTGCGATCGCGGTCATTCGCCCTGGTCTGCCTCGAACATGCACTCTACGGCAACTTGGTCTTCACCATCGGCCTGGGCTCCTTCTTCTATCACAATCCCGCGTAAAATCAGGTCAGACCAGCTTGGAGAATATCGACCAGATGCAGGAAACCAGAATAAAAATCATTCCCGAGCGCTGCGTTGGCTGCGGCCTCTGCCTGAAGGCATGTCCGTTCAACGCGCTTTCCCTGCACGGCGGCAAAGCGGTGGTCGACGATCAGCGCTGCACTCTGTGCGGCGCCTGCGCCCCGGTCTGCCGCAAGTATCGGGCGATCGACTTTCAGCGCCCCGAACAGACGGCGGCAGCCACTGGCCAGGGGGCGCTCTGGGTGTTTGCCGAAAGCGACCCCGGAGGCCGGCTGGCACCGGTGGTCGGCGAGCTGCTGGGCGAAGCGCGGCGGCTGGCGCAAACCTTCTCGGTTCCGGTCGAAGCCATCCTGCTGGGGCACGACCTCGCGACCGCCACCGGACAGTGCTTCGAATTCGGCGTTGAACGAGTGCATCGGGTAGACCACCCCGAACTGGCAGACTACGCCGATCAGCCCTACGCCGCCATTCTGACCCGCCTGATCAGCCAGTATCGCCCGGAAATTTTTTTGGGCGGCGCCACCGCCGTCGGCCGCGCCCTGCTGCCGCGGGTCGCGGTCATGGTCGGAACCGGGCTGACGGCCGACTGCACGCAACTGGACATCGACCCGGAAAACGGCCTGCTGCGGCAAACCCGCCCGGCTTTCGGGGGCAATGTTCTGGCCACCATATCATGCGCCAGAAAAAGACCCCAGATGGCCACCGTGCGCCCCGGCGTCCTGCCCGCGCCAACCCCGGGTCTGAATCGCGGCGGCCAAGTCGTCGACCACCGGCCAGCCTTCGAAGAGCTGGCCAATTCAGTGCGGCGCCTGTCGTTCCGGCCGCGCCGCGAAGCACACGATCTCCGAGAGGCCGAGATTGTGGTGACTGCCGGCTACGGGGTCGGCGGCCCCGACGGAGTTCGCGCCGTGGCGGCCTTGGCCAAGGCGCTGGGCGGCAGCCTGGGCGCCACTCGCTCGGTGGTCGATGCCGGCTGGGTCGAATATGCCGGGCAGATCGGGCAAACCGGCACCACGGTACAGCCAAAGCTCTATATCGCCTGCGGCGTTTCCGGAGCCATTCAGCATATTGTCGGCATGCAGAACAGCGAAAGGATCGTGGCCATCAACAAGGATCCGGAAGCGCCAATCTTCAATTATGCGGATGTCGCAGTAGTCGGCGAGGTCAACGAAATCGTCGGGCAATTCTTGCAAACTCGGAATCTTGGTTTATTTTTGTAGTGGGAACAGCTTTTGCCTGATCTCAAAAAACGATCCGAGGATTGTCGCGGGCAGCCGCCGTCAATGGTTGCCGAAGGACGGAGTCCCGCAGGCAAAATTCACGGAGCGCAAACTTGGAATAGCGAGCCGCCGCATGGCAATGGAATTTCTTATCATAATTCCCGCTTTCAACGAAGAGGAGGCGTTGACGCGGACGGTCGAGACTGCCCTGAAATGCCCGGATGCCGACATCCTGATTGTCGACGACGGCTCGACCGACGCCACTCGCGGCCTGGCCGCGTCCCTGGCTCGGCGGCATGCTCGAGTCTCGGCCATCCACCTGCCCCTGAACTGCGGCATCGGTTCGGCCATGCAAAGTGGCTTCCTGTATGCCGAACGCAAAGGCTACCAATATGCCGCGCAATTCGATGGCGACGGCCAGCATTCCCTGGATTCGCTGCGCGAAATGCTGGAGCGAACCAAGCGCGAGAAGCTCGATCTGTGCATTGGCTCGCGCTTTCTCGACCTCTCGCCGGAAAATTTCAAGAGCACTCGCCTGCGCCGCTTCGGAATCGCCTTTCTGGCCAGGCTGATCAGCCTTCTCGTGGGCTCGAAAGTCACCGACCCGACCAGCGGCCTGCGAATCTACGGACGGCGGGCGATCGAAGTCTTCGCCGGCTGCTATCCCGACGACTATCCAGAGCCGGAAGCGCTTCTGGTCGCCTCGCGCCGCGGCTTTAGGATTGCCGAAATTCCGGCGACCATGTTCGAAAGGCAGGGCGGAAACTCCAGCATTCGCTATCTGCGAACCGCCTATTACATGGTGAAAGTCACATTGGCAATTCTGATCGAAAGATTGCGGGGGATCTAGGCATGAGAGCCCAGTACATGATGCTGATCGCGGGAATCGCGGTCTTCCTGCTGACCCTTCACCTGGTGCGCAAACGGGAGATCCGCGAGAAGTACGCGGTCGCCTGGCTGGCCGCCGCCACCGTCGCCCTGGCGGCCGGCATCTTCTCCGACACCGTCA
This sequence comes from Lentisphaeria bacterium, assembly GCA_007130365.1. Lineage (GTDB taxonomy): Bacteria > Verrucomicrobiota > Lentisphaeria > Oligosphaerales > PUNB01 > SLSR01. The sequence continues at coordinate 13,487 of SLSR01000169.1, read as the reverse complement.
TGTACCTGGCGCCCCTGCTGCATTTGAGCTATCCCAGCTTTATCTTGCTGCTGTGTCTGGTCATGGGCTATTTCTTCGCGGCCTGCACCTCGATTTCCCTGTCCCGCCAATATCGGCGCAACCTGCGTCTGACGCAGGAGATCGCCTTGCTTGAAAAGCGAGTGCGCGAACTGGAAAAAAAGACGGAAAGCGAATAGCTCCATGACCGTCCGGGACTACAATCCAACCCGTGCGCCCAGAACCGTCTTTCTCCTGTTCGCCCTGGGGATTGTCGTCTCCCTGCCTTCGCTGCTCTGGCACAAATGGCCCTCCCCCGACGCCGCCATCTACTATCTGCCGATGATCCGCGAATTCGCCCGCGGCAATTGGGGCGGCGCCTTCTACCCCATGATCCCCCCCTTTTTCATCGTGGCCGTCGGATTGCTTTCGACCGCACTGTTCATCCCCGCCCTGTATGCGGCCAAGCTGGTCTCGATTTTATGCTTTGCCGGCAGCGTCTTTCCCTTGTACCGCATTCTCAGACCGATCTACGGCCGGCGCACGGCGGAACTGGGCTGCCTGCTGATGATCCTGTGCGCCCGACTGATTCGGGACGGTGCCGCGCCGCTGCTCGATTCGACCAAAATGTTCCTCTTCCTTTGGGTGGTCGCAATGGTTTTCGAGAGCTATCGCAGCTCCCGCCTGACCTATGGCCGCGCCATCCTGATGGTTCCGCCCCTGGCCGGTCTCGCCCTGGTTCGCGGCGAAGGCCTGGCACTCAGTCTGCTTGCCCTGGTCGCGCTGGCGATGGCCGAATGCCGTCAGCTTCGCCAGCGCCCGGCCGACGCAAAACCTGGCTGGACAAAGCTTGTCCCCAGGAAAACCATGGCCGCCACCCTGCTGTTTGCGGTTCTGGCTTTGCCCTGGGCCTTGTATGTCTATCGACAGACCGGGTATCCGGCTCTCGACAGCCGGCAAATTGAAATGTTGCGCAAAATTCCGGGAGTCGAAGGTCTGGCCCATGCCGAGCCGAAGCAGATCGACGAACCGGAAACACTGGAGAGCCTGCTCGATGCGCAACCCCGCCTGCGAAGTTCGCAGCCCCGCGGGCGCTCCAGGCGATCCTTCGCCACACTCCACAACAGCTTGCTTGCCGAACTGTACAAAGGCGTCTATCGCTACTACATCCCACTCTACCTGATCGGGTTGCTGGTCAGAATTCGCGGCGGGAAATGGGCTCGCCGGGAAAGCGCCCTGCTTGTTGTCTTTGTCGGCCACACCGCACTGATTGTCACCGCTCTCGGCGGCTTGTGGACGCAGGCCAGGTACATCCTGCCGGCCATGCCCCTGCTGCTCGGCTGGGCGGCGCTTGGCCTGCAAACGGCAGTCCAGCCGTTGCTGGCAACCGAAAGACGGCCGCTCCGCCATGGTGCCCTGGCCATCGCCGGGCTGGCCTTGCTGCTGACAATCTACAGCGGCAACCAAAACGCCTTCGACTTCCTGCGACGCTCGGCGCCCCATCGCCGGGCAACCATGGAATCCGAGGACGACGAATGGTACACCCCGATCCTCGATGCCGCCGCCTGGTTTCGCGCCCGGGATTTCGCGGAGTCCGCGGCAAGCCGACCATCTCTCCAGTCAACCACTCGGCAATACCACCCCGGCCGCCGCCCCCTGCTGCTGACCGCCAGCCCGCAACTGCCCTTCCTGGCCGAGGCGGATGCGGTGTTCCTCGACTTCTATCGCTACGACTTCAGCCTGGACAGCCTGCTGCGCTTCGCCCGCTTCAAGACCGTCGACTATATCGTGACCGACCGGCAATGGCGAAACCTATCCCCAATCGACGCGGGGCTTCTGCAAAGCTCCTCCGAGGTCGAGCCGGTAGCCGTCTTCGGAGAGGGCTTGCACCAGGTGCACATCTTCAAGCTGCGCTAGCCCGGATTCCACTGCCTTTTATTGCCCGGCGCGACTCGGAGAAGGGAACCACGGATTGACACGGATCAACACGGATGAGGGAATCACATTATCAGTGTGCATCGGTGTTCATCCGTGGTTCAAGTAATGCAGGCCATGCGAAAGATTCCCATGACCATGGCCGACTGGGAAGAGCGCTTGAGCGGGTTCCTGCGACTCTGGGGCCGGGAGATTCTTCAAGATGCGGGCAAAGTTACGGCGGAACTCGCCAAAGCCCATGCCGAGAGTGAATTCGAGAAATACAGAATTGTTCAGGATCGGCTCTTCGAAAGCGATTTCGACAAGGCCGTGAAGCAACTTATGGAAGCGAAAAAAAGAAGGAACCGCTAATGGACGCGAATGAACGCGAATTGATATTGAAGGAGGAGGCGTTCGCCGTCGTGGGGTGTGCCATGGAGGTACTGAACGAACTGGGGCATGGGTTGCTGGAAAAGCCGTATGAGAATGCTCTGGTTGTCGAGTTTGGATTGAAGGGCATACCATGGGCGCAGCAGCCCCGGTTTGAGGTGCTCTATAAGGGCGTTTCCGTCGGGGAGTACATTCCTGACCTCATTACGCACGATCAACTCGTAGTCGGCACCAAGGTCATAGAGCGAATCACCGACCACGAAATCGGCCAGATGATGAACTATCTCAAGATTACAGGCCTGAAAGTCGGCGTGATTCTCAACTTCAAACGAGCCAAACTGGAATGGAAACGCATTGTCTTGGAGAGGAACCGCCAATGAACGCCAATGCGCACCAATACATTCCTTTCTCATTCGCGTCTATTCGCGTCCATTCGCGGTTCAAAGAAAGGATTTGCCCATGAAATTGAAGTTCGACGCCAGCCTTCCCTACCAGCAGGAAGCGATTTAGGCCGCCGTCGGCGTGTTCGAGGGGCAGCCCTCGAACCAGAGCCAGTTCGAGGTGAGTTTCACGACGCAGATGGACATGCTGGAACAGACCGAGCTTGGCATTGGCAATCGCCTCGCCATCGACACCGGTCGCGTCCTTGACAACACGCACACGGTACAGGAGGCGAACGACATTCCCAAATCCCGCGATCTCGGCATCGCCATTTATCCCGATTCGCGTTCATTCGCGGCCATTCGCGGTTCAAACTCTTCCTCCTATCCCTTCCCGAACTTCTCCGTCGAGATGGAAACGGGCGCCGGCAAGACCTACGTCTATCTCCGCACAGTGTTCGAACTCAACCAGAAGTACGGCTTCAAGAAATTCATCATCGTGGTTCCAAGTGTCGCGATCCGCGAAGGGGTGCTCAAGAGCATCGAGATCACGAAGGAGCATTTCGCCAAGATCTATGACAACGTGCCGTTCGACCACTTTGTCTACGACTCGAAGAAGCTGGGTAAGGTCCGTCAGTTTGCCACCAGCAACCAGATTCAAACCATGGTGATCAACATCCAGGCGTTCCAGAAGGACGCCGGGGATGACGTGGACTACTCGAAGCTCGACGAAGAGCAGCGCAAAATGGCAATGGTACCGGGCGCGTCCATTCGTGGTTCAAAAGGATTTTATGTTCAGGCCAGGTCGTCGAGCCAGGCCTGCGGGTCGGCGTCGCTGGGCATGCGCCAGTCGCCGCGCGGCGACAGCGCGATCGTCCCCACCTTGGGGCCGTCGGGCAGGCAGGAGCGCTTGAACTGCTGCCTGAAGAAGCGGCCGATAAAAACCTTCAGCCAGCGGTCGATCTCCTTCTCTTCATATTTTCCGGCAAATGCGACGGTGGCCAGAAACCGCACTTTGCCCGGGGCGAAGCCGCAGCGCAGTAGGTGATGGAGAAAAAAGTCGTGCAATTCGTAGGGGCCGATGCTTTCTTCGGTCTTCTGACTGATGTTGCCGGAAGCGTCGGCCGGCAGCAATTCCGGAGAAATCGGAGTTTCGAGGATCTGTCCGAGGATTCCCGCCAGCTCGCGGTTTCGGTGGCTGGCCGCGAACTCCCGAACCAGATAGGCAACCAGAGTCTTGGGTACGCCGATGTTGACTGCGTACATCGACATATGGTCTCCGCTGTAGGTCACCCAGCCTAGAGCCAGCTCCGACAGGTCGCCGGTGCCGACGACCAGACCGCCAACCATGTTGGCCTTGTCCATCAGGATTTGCGTGCGCTCCCGAGCCTGCGCGTTTTCAAAGGCCGTGTCCCCGGTTTCACCGTCGTGCCGTAAATCCGCTAAATGCTGCCGGCAGGCGGGTCGGATGTCGATCTCCTCCACCTCCAGGCCAAGCGCCGCCGTCATCTCGCGCACCTGTCGCAGAGTGCGTTCCGAGGTGCCGAAGCCGGGCATGGTCAGGCAGTGCAGATTTTCCGGGGGCAACTCCAAATGTTCGAAAGCCTCGAGCGCAACCAGCAGCGCCAGAGTCGAATCAAGTCCGCCGGACAGCCCGAGCACCGCCCGCCTGATGCCGGTCTTTTGCAGACGCGTAGCCAGGCCATGGCTTTGTATCGCCATAATCTCCCGGCAGCGCTCCTCGCGTACTTTCGGATCGGCTGGAACAAAGGGCAGAGGGTTGACTTCACGAAACAGCCGGGTCGGCGCCATCCGGCTCGGCCGCGCGGCAAAGCCCAGTTTGCGCAGCAGCAGGTCGGGTTCCCCGACCTGGCTGTTGAAGGCATGATTCTGCCGCCTTTCACGCGCCAGGAATTCAACGTCGACATCGGCCACCAGGACTTGACCGCCGCGCTGAAAACGCGACGATTCACTCAGCATGCAGGCGTTTTCCGCGATCATGCAATGGCCGCCGAAAACCAAGTCCGTGGTGGACTCCAGCGGGCCGGCCGAGCTGTAGGCATAGGCGGCCAGGCAACGGCCCGACTGCTGGAGAATCAACTGCCGCCGGTAGTCGGACTTGCCCACTAGCTCGTGGCTGGCCGAAAGGTTGAGCAGAACCGTGGCGCCGCCCAGCGCCAAACGGGTACTGGCCGGAATCGGCGCCCACAAGTCCTCGCACATCTCCACTCCGAAAGTGAACCGGGAATCCCGCTCGTCGACAAACAGCAGATCGGAGCCGAAGGGAACTTCAAAGTCGCCCAGCGCCACACTTTCCTCGCGAGCGCGCGCGGCCGGCGCGAACCACCGCTGCTCGTAGAATTCCCGGTAGTTGGGGATCACGCTCTTCGGGACAATCCCCAGCAGCCGCCCCGCCTGAGCCACCGCGGCGCAGTTGAAAAGCTGTCCGCCCACCGCCAGCGGCAGGCCAACCGCAAACACGACCGCATGGCCGGCCGTCGCCTCCAGCAGACCAAGCAGGGCGGTTCGCGCCTCCCGCAGCAACAGCTCGTGATGGAACAAGTCGCCACAGGTGTAGCCGGTCAGGCAAAGCTCCGGAAAAACCGCCAAATCAACTCCCTGCCCGTCGATTTCAGCCAGCTTCGCCAAAATGAAATCGCCATTCCGCCGGGGTTGCCCGACTGCGACCTGCGGACTGATTGCCGCCACTCTCACCCAGCTCAATTCTCGATCCATAATATGCTCACTCCACAACCATCCCCGTCACGCGCGGAGAAAAGGGATGGATTTCAAATCTTTGCCGCTGCTCAATAATTGTATCGCGCATAACCGCCAAATCAAGCCATGGTCAATCGGGCAGCTCCACCTGATAGACCTGGCGCCAACGCTTGCCGGTGATCCACAGGCGGCCGGTCTCCGGGTCATAGGCAATGCCATTGAGGACATGCTCGGGATCGGACGGCCGCTCTTCCTCGACCAGCCTGGACAAGTCCCATTTGCGGCGCGCCAAGCCGGAGTCCGGATCGATCTCCACAATATGGTTTTCCATAAAGACATTGGCCAGAATCCTTCCCTCGACCCAGGCCATTTCGTTGAGCCGTTCGACCGGCCGCCCGTCCCTGGTTCGGACTTCGATCTCGCCCTCGGTGCGCAGGGTCTCCGGATGCAGGCGATACAGACGATGGCTGCCGTCGCCGGCCCACAGAAATTCGCCGTCGTAGAGCAGTCCCCAACCCTCGCGCGGATAGCGGAAGGCGGCGATTCTTTGCAGGGTCTCCGGATCGTAGAGATAGACCATGCGGTTGCGCCAGGTAAGCTGATAGATCCCGGCCGGAGTCCAGGCGCAGCCTTCGCCAAACAGGTGGCGCGGCAGGTCTTCGCGCTGCAGCACGCGACCGCTTTCCGGTTCGACCAGGCGAAGCGACGAAGTGCCGTAGCCACCGGTGCTTTCAATAAAGTGGCCGTTCCAGAATTGCAGACCCTGGGTGGAGGCCTCCGGATCGTGCGGCAGTCGCGCCAGCACATGTTCCGGGCCGACCGGGATCGAAGCCGTCGATGCGGCCTGGGGCGCGGGGGCGGAGAGTCGCTGGCCGCCGGTTTGCCGGTCGGACTGCACGCGCCCGCAGGCCGGGCCGATCAGCAGGATCGCCGTCAGGACGGTCAGCGCCCGCCAATCGACAGCCGGCAAGCCTGCCCTTGACGGATCTGGGTTCGACTTATTCAGTGTCATCTGTCCCGTCCTGAAATAGATTGACCTCTGCAAAATAATTGTCAGCAAGAGCTACTCGACCACCCGCACGGCGAGCGGAACGGAGGTGTCAAGATGGACATCCCGCTGTGGAAAGGCGACAACGATCCGTTCGCGACGAAAGGCCTCGTCGATGCGGAAACGCAGAGTTGCATGATCAAGCTCCGCAAATTATGTTTCAATATGAACTGCCTGAATATAATGGCAAACGCCAAAAAGTGGAATCGGATTCTCAAGACGGCGATTGGGCTGTGCCTGACCCCGCCGCTGCTGTCCGGACAGGCCGGCGGCAGCGAGCCGGAGCCGGGGATGAACCTGGTGCCGGTGGGCACCTATCTGTATGCGCAGGAGGAAGCCTTGCGCAACCATGCCGGCCGCCTGATCATCGAGTTCGCCGACCCCGGGCCGCATCGCCTGGTCGTGGCCTATGGCCGGCGCCATCGCAAGGATCGGCATCCGCGCAGCGACACCACGGAAGCCGAGCGCGAACTTTTCAAGCCGATTCGCGCAAGACTGCTCGACGGCGGCCGCAGAGCCGTCTTCGAGCATTTGCCGCCGGACTTCTACGACCTGGCGGTGATCGACGACCGGCAGGGAACCGTCTTCGAGGGGTTGCAGCTATTGCAACCCTTCGAGCCGGAGGGCGACCTGGCCGCCGACCGCGAATCGGTAGAATTTCGCGAGGCCGCCGACAGCCTCGGCCTGCGCAATGATCGTATCGGCGGCTGGGAGGCCTTTTTCGACCACAAGAACTTTATCCGGCTCGCAACCGACGGCCGCCGCGGCGCCATGCTGGTGCAGCAGATGCGCCTGGGGCGAACCTACGCCGAAAGCGGCGACCTTCTGCGGGGGACGGTTCACAGCCTCGATGTCGTATGGCTGGAGCGAGCCGCCGGCGAGGCGGGCTGGCAAGTGCTGGCTCGGCAGCAGCTATATCGCAACGAAATCGGCTTGCGCCGCTTTTTCGAGCATCGTCATGTCAAGGCGCTGCGGGGAATCAGAGTCGGGGTGCGCGAGATCAGGCTCGGCCCGGTCGAGCTCCAGCCTGAGTGATTCCCTGCCGAATTTCAACCGAGAGAAAACAAAGGAAACGAAGAGTATGTCGAATGTATTGCGCCTGGGCATTCCCAAGGGCAGCCTGGAGGCGGCGACCGTCGAAATGTTCGCCAAAGCCGGCTACAACATCCGCATTTCCAGCCGATCCTACTACCCGACGATCGACGATCCGGAAATCGAATGCACTTTGATTCGGGCCCAGGAGATGGCGCGCTATGTCGGCGAAGGTCTGCTCGACGCCGGACTGACCGGGCTCGACTGGATTCTGGAGAGCGGCGAAGAGGTCGTGGAGATCGGCGAACTGGTCTATGGCAAGGTCGGGCGCAACCCCCTGCGCTGGGTGCTGGCCGTGCCGCAGGATTCGCCGATTCAAAAATCCGCCGACCTGCAGGGCAAGAGGATCGCCACCGAGGCGGTCAAGATGACCGAGCGCTACCTGGCCAAACACGGGGTGCAGGCGCTGATCGAATTCAGTTGGGGCGCCACCGAAGTGAAGCCGCCGCGCCTGGCCGACGCAATCGTCGAGATCACCGAAACCGGCTCTTCGCTGCGCGCCAACAATCTGCGCATCGTGGACACGGTCTGCGAAACCACCACCCGCTTCATCGCCAATCCCCAATCGTTTCGGGATGCCTGGAAAAAGGCGAAAATCCAGCGGCTTTGCCTGCTGCTCAAGTCGGTGCTGGCGGCGGAAAAGAAAGTCGGACTGATGCTCAATATCGAACGGTGCCGACTCGATGCCGTGCTCGAGCTGCTGCCCGCCCTGAATCGCCCGACCATCGCCCCCCTGTCCGACGACCACTGGTGCGCGGTGATCACGGTAATCGACGAGACCGTGGTGCGCGAGCTGATCCCCGACCTGATCATGGCCGGCGCCGAGGGCATCGTCGAATACTCCCTCAACAAGGTCGTGCTGTAAGGTCTTGGGGCGGAAAACTATAGTCCGCCTCAGGCGAACGAGAGCGGCGAACGATTCGAACCACTCGTAATCCGCTATCGTCGCCCGCTATCGTAATCCGACAATCCAGTCCAGGCAACAATGCACTTTTTAGTAAGTGTATCAACGAAGTGTGCAGGTCTTGGTGCGATCCTCCAGCCCGCCCCAAAAACAACGGCAAACCATTCAGGCTAGCGTGCGTAGAACTCGACGACGCGAATTACTTCGACTCCGGAGGGGATCTCGTCCGCCGCCGGCAGGCGGGTAACCGTAACTTTGCACTTGGCCTTGTCGATTTCCAGGTAGGGCGGCGGAACCACATCGGTATTTTGCGCGATGGTGGCGATCGACGGCGACTTTTGCGCGTCGACGGAGACCGTCTGCCCCGGCTTGACCAGGTAGCCGTTGCGGTCGACGCGCTGGCCGTCGACCAGGACGTGACCGTGGTTGACCGCCTGCTTGGCGGCAAAGATGGTCGGCGCCAGGCCACTGCGGAAAACCACCGAGGCCAGACGCAGTTCGAGCGCCTGCATGAATTTTTCGGGGGTCGAGCCGGAGGCACCCAGCTTGGCTTTCGCGTAGGCGATGCGCAACTGTTTCTCGCCCATCGCGTAATGAGCCCGCAGGCGCTGCTTTTCAGCCAACAGCTCGCCGTAGGTGGAGAGTTTGCTGCGTCGACTTTTGCCGTGCATGCCGGCGGGATAGCCGCGTTTGTTGCTCGGGCATTTGGGGCTGCCCCAGACGCAGGAGCCCAGGCGACGACAGATCTTGTGTTTCGGTCCGTTGGTTTTCATCGAGTTTTTCGTATTCCTTTTTCAATGATTTTTCTGCCGCTCGGTATCCGCGCCGCCTGCGTCAGGTAAGGCGCGAATGGAAAACGTACCCGCGGCTTGCACAAAGTTTTTAACATAATCCAGACCGCCGGAAATACAACCGCCGGAATGTCGCGCTATATTTATCCCCGCAAACCAAAGGAAAGCCCCCGGGAGACCAATCATGATACAGCACGACGCCACGACAACGACTTTTCTGGCCATCGGCATCGGAGCCGGCATTGCCTCCGGCTTCTTCGGGGTTGGCGGCGGCATTATCATCGTGCCGGCACTGGTTTTTTTCGCCGGCTTCTCCCAGCATGCGGCGACCGGCACCAGCCTGGCCGTGCTGCTGCCGCCACTGACCCTGATCGCCGTCCTGGAATACCACCGCCATGGCCATGTCGACATCAAGGCGGCGGCGCTTATCGCCTGCTCCCTGCTCATCGGCAGTTGGCTTGGCGCCCTGATCGCCAACAAGCTGCGGGGTCCGCACTTGCGCCTGATCTTCGGCTGCTTCGCCATTGCCTGCGGGGTTTACATGATCATCAACGCCCTGCGCCGCTGGCGCACCGGCTAGCCCAAGCTTTGCAACTTGTGCTATAATAATTATTCTATAGCGACTGGTTTCGTGCGGCATACCATTAGAGCCGGGCGTTGCGTTTGTGTGCAAAGGTGCGCCCTGTTCCTCGGCGCGCCTGCCAATTGCTACCTTTAGGTAGTCGCATGTTTTGCCATGCTCTATACATTTAATTATTACATAATATGGTGTGCCATGCAAGACATAAACAAAACTGTCCGTGAAAAAATCCGAGGTTATCGCTTGGCAAAAGGTCTTTCCCAAGAGCGCCTCGCTTTCAAAACGGGACTTCATCGAGCTTATATCGGACAAGTTGAGCGAGGTGAAAAAAACATCGGCTTGACAAACCTCGACAAAATCGCGAATGCGCTTGAAAAGGACATCAGGCTTTTTTTGGGTTAAGAGGTTTAGATGAATGCCTAATGAACCACAAATTGCAATTCGCAAAGCATCTGCTGCACTAGCAGTTTACTTCAAAACTTCCTATCCCGACTTTGGTTTTGCCCCAGAGGCAGAGGCGGCAATTACACATTGGCTCCAGGCCATGTCAAGCCTTCCACCCTTGATGCCTCCTGAACTCGTGCCTTCGGCTAACACGCTACTTGCCGCAATCGCCCATGCTGACCACATGTCAGGTCAAGTTGGCAGCCCATCTGAAAATGAAATATCCGAGACTGATCCTTCTCAACTAATTTTTGACATCGTCTATGATGACATTCCTTTCCCCCCCCCTAAAAGAAGCTCTTTCTCTTTCATCGATCTGTTTGCGGGCATCGGAGGAATTAGGATGGCCTTTCAAAAGGCAGGCGGGAAATGTCTATTTTCTTCAGAATGGGATAAATATGCAAAAAAAACTTATGAACGAAACTTCGGTGAAGTGCCCTATGGAGACATCAGGAAAATAGACGAGGTGTCTATTCCTGATCATGATGTTCTTTGCGCCGGATTTCCTTGCCAGCCCTTCTCTCTTGCTGGTGTATCAAAGAAAAATTCTCTGGGAAGAAAACACGGATTTGATGATCCAACTCAGGGTACTTTGTTTTTTGATATAAAAAGGATAATAAAGGAGAAAAAACCCAAGGCATTCTTTTTGGAAAATGTCAAAAATTTATTGCATCACGACAAAGGTAAGACATGGGAAATTATCAGGCAATCGTTAGAGAAGGATTTGGGTTATTTGATTAACTGGCGCGTTGTAGATGCCGCCAACTGGGTGCCGCAACACCGCGAAAGAATATTTATTGTGGGATACGATCCTGGGCAAATTTCCATCGACAAAAATGAAATCGTTATTCCAACAGCTCCAAGCAATGGACATGTGTATCCTGAACTGGCAAGTATTGTCATGAAAAAAGTTGATCAAAAATACACCCTGGGCGTAGGTACATGGGCTACCCTGGAAAGACATAAAGCTTATCATAGCGCTGCGGGCAATGGCTTTGGATATGGAATGCACAAGCTCCCCATCAGAGAAGGGGCAGTGACGCGGACAATTAGTGCTAGATATCATAAAGATGGCGCAGAAATCCTTATTGACCAGCCGGATAGGGAGTGCCCGCGAAGGCTGACAATTGAGGAGGCCATGCAGCTTCAGGGATTTGATCCTAAATGTTTTATCTTCCCTGTTTCAGCAACCCAGGCCTATAAGCAAATAGGCAATTCAGTCGCTGTACCAGCAGTAGCCTCATGTGCCGCTGTTATCGCTGATACATTAAAAAAGAGAGGCCGCATGTGACATTTAGAGAATTATCTCAGGCCGATTCACTTACAGCATTCCTTGAGCGCATCGAAAATTTCGGTTTTCCCTGGATTGCCAAGAGGCTTTCTGGAAATGACACTGGGTTGACAAATTCTCATCAAGCAGGAGTGTACTGGCCCGCCGAATTCTTTCGGCATGTTTTCCCAGAAATTTGCACTATATACCACAGAAACCCTGATCTATATTTGCCAGAAGTCCGCATACTAAATACAGGATATACTCACGAGTCTTTACGAATTGTTTATTACAACAATAGATTTTTTGACGGAACCGGCACTCGTAATGAATTTCGAATGACTGGTTGGGGCGGCCGCCAGTGTCCGCTTCAAGACTCGGAAAAAACGGGTTCGATTTTTATTTTTTCTATTGCTGAGGATGTGGACGGGGCAAAGAAGGGAGTAGGCTGGCTTTGCAGTTCTAGCACAGAAGAAGAATTATTTGAGGATTGGATTGGTCTTGAATTATATCCAGGGGAATTCCTTGGCGACATAGAGTATAATTTACGGCGGCACACAGAGCACTATATGTCGTTTGTGAGATCATTGATTGAGCCACCATGGCAAACCATGTTTCCCTCCGGAAAGGATATCTTTGCCAAATGTGAGCAAGCCATACCCCATTCTAACGATATCGACAGAATACTTATGAAACGCCGCATGCTGGAGTACGACCTCTTTCTTGAGATAGAGAAGTTACATGTCTTGCCTATAATTTCCAAAGGGTTTGCCACAGTTGATGATTTCATAATGCAGGCAAATTCTATCACCAATAGGCGTAAGAGCCGCACAGGCAGATCACTGGAATTACATCTTGAAGTTATTTTCAAGTCTGAAGGATTGTTATTCGAGGTCGGAGTTGTTACCGAGAATCGAAAGAAGCCTGATTTTCTCTTCCCCAGCCAGATCTCTTATCAGGACAGCCTTTTCCCAGACTGTAAGCTTGACATGCTTGGGGCAAAAACATGCTGTAAAGATCGATGGCGCCAGATTCTCAATGAAGCCAACCGAGTCCCCCAGAAACACCTTTTCACTCTTCAGGAAGGGATTTCAGAGAATCAAATGCAAGAAATGACCGACAACGGTGTCATTTTGGTTGTGCCGGAAGGTAATCGTAATTTCTTTCCGAGGGAATTCAGAAATACCCTGTTAAATCTACGCGGTTTTATAAACATGCGATTGGCAAAACAAAGGCCGTGAATGGAGCAGGATAAATGTGATTTCTATTCGCAGTCATTCCATGTGGATTGCATGAATTCAAAGCTACTAATAAAATGGCGCCTGCCGGACTGGATCCGGAAGGAGGTCGACTGGCGCAGACCCCGCCCCGCCGACCGCGAAAAAATCGGGTTGGCCATCCGCCTGGCCGACCTCAACGTCGCACACCGGACCGGCGGGCCGTTTGGCGCGGCGGTCTTCAACCGGGCCGGCGAATTGCTGGCGGTCGGGGTCAATCGGGTGGTCGAGGAAGGCAGTTCGCTGGCGCATGCCGAGATCGTGGCTCTAACCTTCGCGCAACAGAGAACCGGGCGGGCGCGACTGCATGGCGCGGGCGAACTCTATACCCTGGCCTCCAGCGCCCAGCCTTGCGCGATGTGTCTCGGCGCTCTCCTGTGGGCCGGAATCGGCCGCCTGCTCTATGGCGCCTCCCGGCGTATGGTCGAGAGCCTGACCGGATTCGACGAAGGCCCGGTGCCCGGCCACTGGCGCCGGGAGCTGAAGAATCGCGGGATCGAGGTTCGCGGCCCTTGTCGGCAGACGGCGGCGGCCGCCGCCCTCCGCCGCTACCGCGAACTTGATGGCGAATTGTATTGATTATATTTATGCGCCCCCCGCCCGCATCGCCAAAGCTCGCAACAAAGCCTGTTTTGAGGGTTGAAGCCGGAAAGCCAGGGGCGGGCTTCCAGCCCGCCACTGA
>SLSR01000129.1 GCA_007130365.1 Lentisphaeria bacterium | reverse complement strand
GGCAAGACGCCAGTTTTGGGGCGGGCTGGAAGCCCGGCGGCATCGTAGCCCAGGGCAAGCGGAGCGCCGCCCTGGGTTGGGCGGATGATGGATTGAAGCCTGAAGGGCTTCCTCAACGCCCCCCACCGGGCACGGGTTGAGGCGCCCCGTCAGGGCACAATCAATGGATCGATCAGACCCCGGGCGTCGCCCGGGGCTACGCTGAGGCCGCCCCGTTGGGGATGCGAACCGGACGCCTTCGGCGAATCAGGGCTTCCCGCCCGCCAATGATTCTGTTCAACCCGCACCTGGGGCAATCGACATAGTAAAATCAGGGGGCTGACCCGGGGATCCTCATGCTCCGCTTGATCTCGCGCATCGCTTGTTCCAGGTTGGGATATTCAAATATATTTTCGCGATAACGAGACCAGTCGGCTCGGCTTATAACGTCTCTGACCTGAGCCTTGACGGAGGCGAAGGCGAACCCGACCCGGCGCGGCGCAAAATCGTCGAGCAAACGACCCAGGGTCGCAATCGCCTCGCCATCAATGTCGTTGACTCCGGACATGTCGAAGATCAACCATTTAACCTCGGGCTTATCATTTAATTCTTCGCGAACATGATCTTCGACAAACCGGGCGTTGGCGAAATAAAGGCTGGCGTCCACTCGCATAATCACAACCCCGGGATGGGTGACGGCTTGAGGATAATGCTGGAGATCGCGATAACCCCCCTTTTCTTCAACATAGCCAAGAACTGAAGTGCGCGGATATGCGCTGCGGGCAATGAACAGCAGCAGGGAAAATCCAACCCCGACAAGGATTCCCTGTTCGGCTCCGATCAAAAGGGTTGCTGAAAACGTTGCGAGCAGAGTCCAGCCGTCGGCTTTCTTGACTCTGAAAAGAGCCATCGCCGACTTGACGTCAATCAACCCTGAAACAGCAACTATAATGATCGCGGCCAATACCGTTTGCGGCAAATAATAAAACAATGGCGTGAAGAAAATCAGCACTGCCAGCAATAGCAAAGCCGTTGCCACTGCGGCCAATGGCGATTTGGCGCCGGCTTGATGGTTGACCGCAGTCCGGGAAAAGCCGCCAGTCACGGCGTAGCCGGAAAACAGGGCGGCAACAATGTTCGCCGCCCCCAGGCCAAGAAACTCGCGGTTCGGGGAAATCCGATATTTCTCGCGCGATGCAACCCACTGGGAAACCGCCACCGACTCCATATAGCCGACAAACAAAATCACCATGGCCGCCGGGAAAAGCCTGGTCGCCATCCCCCACTCGATCACTGGACTGGACCAGCCCGGAAGCCCGCCGGGAACTTCCCCGACAATCGATATGCCATACCTGTCAAGGCGTAGGAGATATACCAAGGCAGTGCTCCCCGCCACCACCACTAAAGCGGCCGGGAAACGGGGACATTTTCTTTTCATAACCGCAAGAACCCCGACCGCGCCCAGACCCAGCAATGCCGTTGGCAAGTTGGTCTCGCCCAGGCGGGCGGCGAGTTCGACAAGCAATTCCACTGTCGAATGGCGCGACGCCAAGTCCACGCCCAATAAATGGCGGGCCTGACTGAGGCCGATGATGATGGCGCCTGCGGAAATGAACCCGCTGACCACAGCGCGAGAAACGAAATTAACGAGAAACCCGACCCGCAACACCCCCAGAACAAATTGAAAAACCCCGACCATAAGGGTTAGCAAGGTAACCAATTGAAGGTATTCCACGGTGCCCGGGACAGCCAGGGGCGAGCAGGCGGCCGCAACTAAAAGTGACAGGATCGCCACTGGTCCCACTGCCAGATGGCGGGAAGAACCGAGCAGACTATAGGCCACAAGAGGAAGGGTGGAAGCGTACAATCCATATACCGGCGGCAAGCCGGCCAGCATGGCATATGCCATGCTCTGGGGAATCAACATCACGGCAACCAGTAAAGCCGCTGTCAAGTCGGCTTTCAAAAAGGATTGTCGGTAGTCCCTTAACCAGAATGGCAGGAAAATGGTTTTTCTGACCATGCCGCACTCCCTCGGAACTGTTAGGATGTGATCCCAGGCTCAGAGGCCGGCTTTTTCGAGCCCCCAAAGAAGTCCGGCGATTAATAGTGAAACCACCAATATCACAATCCAGGCGTTGACTCCGATCAGTGTCGGCAAAGTTTTTGAGCCGAAATCGCCCTTATGCAGAATCCCCGACTCTAACTTCGGATAAAATTGGGCAAACAACCCTGCTCCAATCAACATGCCGAGTATGCCGCCGAACAATGCGTCAAGCGCCCCGGTCGCGAACGCTCCCGCCACGGTGCCGGGGCAATAGCCCAGCAATCCGAAGCCAACCCCGAAAATAAGTCCGCCAACTAAGCTGGCGCCGATCGAACCGGGCTTCGGATGCAACTCTGCCAAACCAAGACTGCGCAATAAATGAACCCCGATCATGCCAACCAACACAGCGGTCAGCATGATTTTTACAACCGTAAAATCTTTCAGCAGCAATTGGTTTATGATGACGTTGTAGTCGGTCACCCCGCCTTTGTGGAGAAAAAAACCAAAGCCAATGCCAATCATTAGGCCAATAAACAGTTGAAGTTGCTTTTTCGTGTGTAGATTGGTCAGAATTTTCACTCTCCTTACACTTGCAAGATAAATCGGAAAAGCAACATCGCCGTGGCAATAAAAAAAAAAAAAAAACAAACTGCGGCGATCCAACTGCTGAGCGCCAACTGCAAAGTCCCACTGATCCCGTGCCCGCTTGTGCAGCCGCCAGCCCAGCGGGAACCGAAACCAATCAGAATGCCGCCGGCCAAAGCGACAATCCAGCGCAGCAACTTCCCATCACCCGCCCCCGCCCGCCAAACGTCCGGAACCCATAATACTTGAAAGTCACCGGAAATTGCAGATGACAGATAAGCTCCCGCAATCAAACCCGCAACCAGCATCCACTCCCAGTCGACCGATGGTGTGAATTTCTGGTAATAAGCCTTCTCCAAGGTGCGCTTGCCGCGGAATATGCGCTCCAGCATCCCGCTGGTTCTGGCAAATGCAGTGGAGCAGCCCAGCGGCTTGTCCGACAACAGAAAAGCGAGACAGCTGAGCAGACCAATCCCCGCGCCAACCGCGTAGGGAGACCATCGAGCCATTGTCAACCATTCCATCTTTAATCTCCTTGTAAATTGCGATGCCAGGGCAAGCTCGGCATCCCGCTGCTATCCCATAAAACGCGGTCCGTGAGGGGCAATGCATAAGGGGCATTCACCCGTGAAGCCAGCCGCTTGATAACCAGTCATGCCGCCAGCCACATTGAATAGATTCTTGAAGCCATGCTGCGCCAGCAAACTGCTTCCCAGGCTGGAGCGATGACCGGTGCTGCAAATAAGCACGGTCGGCACCGCCGGATCCAGTTGTTTATACTGCTCCCGCAAGGATGGTGCCGGAATATTGATCGCCCCCTGAATGCTGTTGCCGCCAAACTCGCCCGGTGAACGAACGTCGATCAACTGAAGACTATCGCCCCGGGATGTGAGTTCATTCAGCTCATGGCTGGAAACAATCGACACATGTGAACTGGGCAGGCCGGATTTGGCCCATTCAAACATGCCGCCCTCCAGCCAGCCAGTCACCCGATCAAGGCCGACTCGCCGCAGCCAAACCCGCGCCTCCGCTGCCTCAACCCCATGGTCGGCCACTAATAGAATATCCGCATCCACCGGCAATACCCAACCAGCAAAGGTGGCGAAGTTGCCGCCAATATCAATGTGATAGCAACCCGGCACGTGCTGCCCGCCAAACTTACTGTAGCTCCTGACATCCAGGACAATTGTCCCGTCCGACTGCATTCGCCGCTGAAAATCAAGCGGCGGCAATGCCTCCATCGCGGCTGTCTCGCGGAGCAGCCGAGGACCGTCGCCGTTGATCCTGCTGCACCGACTAAAATGATCAGGGGCGGGCGGCATGTTGGTGGTTAGGGATTTGATGAATTCCTGGCGGTCGCCAAACTGTAGTGCCGCATTGTATTTCCGCTCATAGCCAATCGTGCTGAAACGCATCGCCCCCATGGCGCGACCGCATAAGGAGCCGGCTCCGTGAGCCGGATAGACCAGGCAGGAATCAGGCAGCTCAAGCAATTTTTCATGCAAGCTGTCGAAAAGCCGAGAAGCCAGGGTCTCCGCCATGTTCGGAAAAAGATCAGGCCGTCCAACATCGCCGACAAACAAGGTGTCCCCGCAGAAAAGCGCCGCCGGTTCATCGCCGCGCGACATGTCGGCGACAACGTAGGAGATGTGCTCGGGCGTGTGCCCCGGCGTGTCGAGCACCTGGAACTTCATATCTTCTATGCTGAACTCGTCGCCCTCGCCCACCGCAACATGCTCAAAGCTCGACTTTCCCGCCCGGGGTGCATAGATGGTCGCACCGGTTAGTTCGGCCAAATCCAGGTGGCCGGAGATGAAGTCGGCGTGGAGGTGGGTTTCCAGAATATGAGTTATCTTCACCCCCATATCCTTGGCCGCCTTGATGTAGATGTCCACATCTCGACGCGGATCAATAATCGCGCAATCGCTCGCGCCGGCCAGCAAATAGGAACTGTGCGCCAAACCCTTGACAAAAAATTGCTGAATAAACATGTGCTCAATGTCCTTTCTTTATATTTGGAAGGCTGCCGAAAAAGCGGAGTCTTTCTTCTTCATCGTTAATTACTATAGAACAGAATATCTGTTTTCGCAAGGGTCTCGAGGAATAATGAACCGTGACTCGAGACGCAGGGTACGGGAAGGGGGATGGGCAAAAATCGAGAGCCGAGATGGCGTGCCATTTGCGAATGTCGGCCTGCTGTGCCATGCTTTGACGGCAGGGCGGACTGGACACGGCTGCGGCGAGTGCGGACGGCCAACGGCTCAGTCTGCAACGGTCGGAGCCGCCGCCAAAATAGGTTCCGCGGCCATTGACAATAAAATATCTCCGGCTATCTTGATATATCACAAGGCAGATCAGGATTGAAGATGTTGACATTGAAGCAAAAGGCATACGAATCGCTGCTCGAAGGATTCCTCAAAGGCGAATTCCGGCCGGGCGATATCCTCGACCGCAGAAGCGTGGCGAAGCGCTTGGCCATGAGTCCGGCCCCGGTCCACGAAGCGATGCTGCAACTTGAATGTGAAGGATTGCTTGCGGCGCTGCCGCGGCGCGGCACCCTGGTCAAACCGGCAGGCAGAAACGATGTTTGGCAACACCTGGTGCTGCGGGAGGCCTACGAGCGACAGGCTGCCAGAATGCTGGCCCCACAAGTCTTGCCAGCGGCGGCCGACCGCTTGCGCGGTCTGGCGGCCCAGGTCGATTCCACAACCGCGAGCGATCTGGAACGGGCTCGCGCCGAGGTTGATTTTCATGTTTCATTGGTTGCGCTGGCCGAATGCCCGGCTTTATCACAGGAATACCGCCGCATCATGCGGATCGGCCTTTTTTATCGGGTCAGCCTTCTGTTGTCGATGCCGCGGCGCGGCGTGGAGAGTCCCCATCTGCAACTAGTGGAAGGCTTGCTTGCCGATCCGACAGAGGCCGGCGATCTGCTGTCGAGCCATCTGTGGTCCGGCAAGCCGGATTTTATCCAAGCCGATAGTCACGTCGTGAGTCGTGAGTCAGGGGATTCCTTGGTTCGACCGGGTTAAGGGTTCGGGGTAATCGTCAGCCGCGCGGGATGCACCGATCCGCCTGGCGGCGGACTCGGCGCACCTACTTCCGACAATTGAGCGATTACAACAAAACAAGGAGACCCACAATGAAGATTGTCAAAACCCAAGGCCTGGTGGCGGCGCCGCCGACCGGATTCACGGAAGACGGCGCCCTGGACATGGCGGTTGTCGCCCCATTGGCCACCCACCTGGAAAGACAGGGGCTGGTCGGCGTCTTCGTCAACGGCACCACGGGCGAAGGTTCGTCGCTGACCGTCGAGGAGCGCGAAACCTTGGCGGCCGAATGGCGGCGGACACTGCCGCCCCGGCTCAGACTGTTTATTCATGTCGGCCACAACTGCATCGAGGACGCCTGTCGGCTGGCCCG
>SLSR01000051.1 GCA_007130365.1 Lentisphaeria bacterium | reverse complement strand
TGTCACAAGCATCCCAGGGGATGCGCTATCACACAACAGGAGTAAGCAATCATGACCAGGACACCGCCAATGTCGACCCTTCACCTCTCTCCAAAACTCTCAGCTCTTTGCTGCGCCACTGCCGCCTGGGTGATGCTCCTGCTTCCCGCCAGGGCCATCATCAATCCGCAGTTGCAACCCGCCGACCTGTTCGAACGCCTCAATCATGTTTTCAAGGCCACGGTCGTGGACATTGATGAGGAGGCCGACAGCCTGGTTGCCCGCGTCGATAAATCGTACAAGGGCGACTATGCCGCAGGCGACCGCATCACCATCGCCGCCCGCGATTTCATGGCCAACCTGGCTGGCGGCGGCAGTCTGCCGGCCGGCACCCGCCTGATCGCCTTTGCCGGCCAGGATCGCCCCCGCAGCCGCCGCCACAATTTCCTCTTCTACAGTCCCCTCGGCTTCGGCTCCGGGGTCATGGAGAGTCCGGCGCGGTGGACATGGAACGAAATCGACGAAATGCTGATCGGCACCTGGGCCGGTTCGGTCGAGCAATTGATCAATTATATCGAAGACTATGTCGAGGGAACCGCCTTTTTGCCGCGCCAGGCCTTCGTTCGCTTCAAACCCGATCTCCTTTTATACCGCTTCGAGGCGCCCGCCCGCGGGGTCGCCCTCTATGACATCAACGGCAACGGACGGCTCGACATCTACGCCACCTCGGAGGAGGGCGACATTCTTCTCTACAACGTCCCTGCCGACCGTCCCGGTGCCGCATTCTCCTTCGTGGACGGCACCGACGACGCCGACATCGCCGACCTGGCCAGCCGCAGCGTCTCCTTTGCCGACGTCAACGCCAATGGCCGCGCCGATCTGCTGGCCGACGATCTCATACTGTTGCAGGACGAAGACGGACGCTTCGTTCCCACCGAGCTTCTGCCCGCCCATGTCGGTCACGACTTCAAGACCGCCTCCTTCGTGGAACTCAATGGCGACGGCTATCCCGACGTCATCGTCTCTCTGCGCGGCGGCGGCCTGCGAGCCTACCTCAATCCCGGATCCGAAGGCGGTCAGTTCATTGATGCCACTGACCGGCTGGGGCTTGAGATAACCGCGGACGGCGACGGCTTCTTCGCCCCGGGCGACTGGAGCGGCAACGGCCGCACCGACCTGTTCTATGCGGCCGGCGGCGGTCTCCTGCTTTTGCAAAACGAAAACGGGCGGTTCGAACCCCTTGAACACAACCTGAACTTCGACTTCACCATTGACCTGGCCGGCACCACCGGCAAGACCGGCGCCGGCGTCTTCGCCCCGATCTTCGGCTTCGACGCCCCCGATCTGGCCATTCCACTGGTCAGTAGCTGGCTGCTTGCCGCCAACCGCGACGGGGTGCCTGTAGACCTGACCCGCCACGGCGGCGAGATCACCGAGAACTCCTTTCCCCAGCTCGCCACCATTGCCGAAGATCTGAGTCTCGACGGCAACGTCGATCTCTACACCGTGGTCTCCGATACCGCCGAGGAGAACCGCTTCATCATCAACCGCGGCTACGGCCTGTTCATGCACGCCGAGAAAAACCCATATTACGCCTCCGTCTTTGATGGACCAGCCCATGATAGCGGCGGCTGGGGAGTCGCGGCCGGCGACATCAGCAACAACGGCGCCCCCGATCTCTTGATCTCCAATCTCGACGGCCGATTAACCATTCTGCTCAACGAGACCCTGGAACTGCGGGCCGAGCCGGTTGAACACCCGATCGACAATATCGCCACCCTCCAGCGCGTCGGCCTGGTCTCCGTCCGCGTTCTCGGACGCCTCGGCGTCCTCGGCGCCACCGTCACCCTGGAAAATGAAAACGGCGAACGGGTCGCCTACCGCCGCATCGGCTCCAACACCGCCACCGGCAACCGCGAACCGGACTCCTTCACCTTCGCGGTGCGCCAGCCTGGACCCCACCGCCTGACCGTTCGCTTTTCCGACGGACACACCGAGCACTGGGACGTGGAAATCGAGTCCGGCCAACGCGCGGAACTCCGCGCCGAGCGGGGAACCGGCGAAGTCCTCGCCCCCGCGGACTCCCGGCCTGCGGAGGTGATGTCTCTGGTGCCCCCGCAGCGCTGGCCGTTCGACCAACGCCCCCCGGAAGAGCGCCCCCTGCGCATCCTGCTGGTCCGCCACGCCCACTACCACGGCCAGCATCGGCCCCTGGAATGGCGCAGCGACGAGGAGGACCACGGAGGGCGGCTCACCGACATCGGCCGCCGGCAGTCCGAACGTCTCGGCCACCGCCTGGCCGACATCCCCATCGACCACGTCTACAGCACCGCCACCCCGCGCACCATCGAGACCTCCCGCATCCTGCGCGAACAGCTCCGCCACCCCCACGAATCCACCGTGGTCCGGGGCCTGGCGGAGGTGCAGGGCCGCCATATCCGCCCCGACGGCGATGCCGAGCCGGAGGCGATTCAGGAGGTTGCGGACTTTGCCCGCACCCTGATGGAGCACGGCCCCGGCGAAACCATCCTGGTGGTCGGCCACGGCACCTTCAACAACCTGCTGGTCAACCTGCTCGCCAACCGCGACCCCAAGTGGTCGGTGCCGCTGGGCGTTGACAACACCGGGGTCACCATCCTTCGAATCGAGCCGCGCAACCCTGAATCCGAGCATTCCCCGGTCCGCATCGAGCTGGCTAACTGCGTCCGCCATCTTGAAGAATAAATTACCGATAAAGCCTTGTGGAACGTGCCGGGGTTTC
This sequence comes from Lentisphaeria bacterium, assembly GCA_007130365.1. GTDB lineage: Bacteria > Verrucomicrobiota > Lentisphaeria > Oligosphaerales > PUNB01 > SLSR01. Next base: position 3,317 of record SLSR01000051.1, on the reverse strand, counting down.
GTGACCTCAATCATGGCAGGGGCTGCAGTTTTCAACCACTGAATTTTCTGCGCGGCTGAAGCGGGCGCCGCAAATCAATAGCGATGCCAATGGGCGGGGCGGGGCGACCCGCTCGCTGAAGCTTCGCTGAGGCTGCCGCGTAAACGCGGAACTGCGACGGTTTGGCTGGCATACGGTGTGCGCCGCCCATCCTCGCAGGCCGGAGGATATCTTTGAGAAGCGTCACGGTTCCGCGGTTCGCCGCCAAGGTTCGTCGCTGTTGACGGGCGGGCGTTCGCCGACGCCGGTGCTTTCGCAGCCGGGCTGCTGGTGTTGATTGAAAAAGGCGAGGAGGGCGTCGTCGAGTTCGGCGATGCGTTTCCGGTGTTCGGCGGCGCGGATGGCGTTAACGGTTTCGCGGGGATCGGTGTTGAGGTCGTAGAACTCGTCGGGGAAGTGACCGTTGGGTCCCGGATATCGCCGGATGAGTTTGAAGCCGTCCGCCGAGCGGACCATGCGGGCGTTTCCGTATTCGCAGAACTGGAGGGCGCGCCAATCGGGGATTTCTTCGCCGCGCAGGACGGGCAGACAGGATTGGCCGGGGCAGCCGGGTTCGGCGGGCGGCTGGATGCCGGCGGCGTCGAGCAGGGTGGCGTGGAGGTCGCAATGGTCGACCGGGAGGGTGTGCGTCCGGCCCGCCTGAACGAGACCCGGCCGGCGCACGAGGAGGGGAACGCGGATGGATTCCTCCAGGAAATTCTGCGGGGTGGTGGCGTTGCCTTTGTACAGAAGACCGTGCTGCCCGTTCATGTGACCGTGGTCGGAGGTGTAGACGATGAGGGTGTTGTCCAGGCGGCCCTGTCCCTCCAGTTCGTCGAGGATGCGTCCGACCCCGGTGTCGATCATTTCGACGGAGGCGAAGTAGTGGGCGAGTTGCTCGCGGAAGGCTTCAGGGTCGTCCGGCGCCTTGCGCGCGGGCGTGCCGTGCGCGGGTGCGTAGGGCTCGCGCGCGACGGAGTCGAGCGCCATGCCGCGGTACTTGCGGACGAGGCGTTCGGGCAGGGTTTCCAGCGGCGAATGGGTGTCGGTGTAGCCGACGAACAGGAAGAAGGGGGCCTCCGAGGGGTTCGGCGCCCGGAGGAAGCGAAGGGCGGCGTCGGTGACGAGCGGTTCCTGGTGTCCGTGAAAATCCCGCCGGACGCCGTTGTCGGAGAACGGTTGCGGTCCGAACTTGGCGGCGGTGCCTCCCCACTGGCTGAACCAGAAGTCGAATCCCGGCTGGGGTTTGTCCCCGTGGGCATGGGCGTGCCACTTGCCGCACAGCCCGGTGCGGTAGCCGCGCTCCCGGAGGCGCATGGCGAGGGTGGTCTGGCCGTCGATGCCGGGGTGGTCGCGGCGCCCGATGTGGTCGTGGATGCCGTGAGCCGAGGGAATCCTTCCGGTCCAGAAGGAGGCGCGGGCGGGGGAGCAGACCGGGCACGGGGTGAAGGCGTTGGCGAAGCGGGCGCCGGTCTCGCCGATGAAATCCATGGAAGGGGAATGGATTTCGGGATTGCCGGCGAATCCGCCGGCCCAGTGGCCATGGTCGTCGGTCAGGAAAACAAGGATATTGGGGGGGGCGGGCATGGGATGCGTGGGTTGCGTTGAAGAAGCAGTAAAGAACATGGTGCAGCAAAGCCTCCGTGAAAAAAGTTGAAAAAAGGCAGCAAAAAGGTGGCTCTTTCTCAAAACGAGCGGTAGCGGCTGATGTTTTTTCGTGACATTGTGCTACAATATAACATTCATCATTGGAAAACGCCAATGAAACAATGGCGGAACCCTGGGAAAGCGTGGTGCGACTCGAGAATCGACAATGGAACTCCGGGGAAGCGTATCCGAAAAAGTGTGTGAACAAGACATTCGACAAAAAGATGGCCGATCAACCGAACATCGTTGTTATTTACGCCGACCAGATGCGCCACGACACGATTGGCGTCTTGGGCAACCGTGCGCTCAAGACGCCTGCGCTCGACCGGCTGGTTCGACAGGGGATCTCGTTCACCCAGGCGACGACCCCTTCGCCGGTCTGCACTCCCGCCCGATGGAGTCTGCACACCGGCCAGTGGGCCACCACCCACCGGTGCTATTCCAATCACCACCACGGGCCCAGGCCGCTGGACAGTCTGCCCGGGATGCTACGGGAAAACGGCTACCGCACGGCACTCGTCGGCAAGAATCATTCGTTTCTGACCCCGCCCGACCTGGACCACTTCCGCGAGCATCCTGAAGCCGCCGATCCCGCCGCCGCTCGGGCGCGGGAGGCTTGGATGAAGGCTGGCGGATTTGCTGCTCAGCCGCGACTCTGCATGGAACCGGTTCCGGGCGGCATTGCCGGCGATCCCGATCACGCGACCACGGATGAAGCGCTCCGTTTTGTGGGGCAAGGCCAGAGCCGTCCCTTCTTTCTCTGGTTGTCCTATCTGAATCCACATACGCCCTATGTGGTGCCGGAACCTTATTTTTCGATGTACACCGGGGATCCGCTCGGACCGCCCGTGGTCGAAGAGGACTTGGCCGCCAAGCCGTTTCGCCAGCAGTTTCACCGCCTGAACAACGACGCGATCATGCCGTTCGACTTGCAGACCATCCGGCACATGCGCCGGATATACTGCGGCATGGTCTCTTTGCTGGACGCTGAAATCGGGCGTTTCCTGGACGCTCTGCAATCCCGGGGATTGGCGAACAATACGGTGGTCTTGTTCACCAGCGACCATGGCGACAATATGGGAGACCACGGTTTGGTCACCAAGAGTCCTAGCCTTTACGATTGCCTGGTGCGAATCCCGTTGATCCTGCGATGGCCCGGGCGGATCCCGGAGAACGAGGTTAGCGAGGAAATGGTCTCGCATGTGGACGTCATGCCGACGCTGCTGCGGATGGCGGGCTGCGCCATCCCGCGAACCGTTCAGGGAATGGATTTCCTGCCGTTTGCACAAGGGCGGGCCGCCGGAATTCGAGAGGCGGTCTTCAGCGAGTACGGAATTCCCGGTCAGCCCTACACCAAGGAACGGATGGAACGCGAGGGGATCAAGCCCGGCGACATGCGAAACCCCGGGATTCCCCGCCTTCCCTGGGAAGGCAATCCCGTATCGCTGTCCGGACGCATTCGAATGATCAGAACTCCGGAATGGAAACTGGTGCAGGAGGAAGGCGGAACCGATGAGCTGTATCATCTCGAACAAGACCCCGGTGAACGGGTCAACCTGTTCGGAAGGCCGGAACACCGCCAGATCGAATCGGATCTTTTGGCGCGCCTGGATCGCTGGAAGAGCCGCCTGCCCGGAATCGAACTGGATCGA
>SLSR01000056.1 GCA_007130365.1 Lentisphaeria bacterium | reverse complement strand
GCAACTGCCGCATCCGTTCCTCGCGGTCGTTCGCCTGCTGCTGCCGCAGCCGTTCCAGTTCGGCCTGCTGTTGCGCCTGGCGTTCCCGCAGCTGCCTTTCATATTCCTCGCTCTGTCGCTGCCGCAGTTGTTCGATCTCGCGCTGCTGCCGCTCTTGCAGCAGAGCCAGTTGTCGCTGTCGCTCCTCCTCTTCGCGCCGCTGTCGCTCCTCCTCCTCTAGCCGCCGTCGCTCCTCCTCCTCCAGCCGCCGTCGTTCCTCCTCCAGCCGCCGTTGCTCCGCCAGCAATTCCCGCTGGTTCCCGGGGGTGACCGTGAAAACAGTCACGTTTAACTGTCGCAGTTCCTGCCCGGCAGCCCCGCCGCCCGGGGCGCTGGCGCCGGCGGCGGGCGGCGGCAGGGGCAGGTTTTGGCGGGGCATGGTGCGGTAGGGCTTGGCCAGGACAACCGTCTCCTCGAAGCGGATATGCGGGTATTGCACCGAATCCCGGTGGCGGTGGCGGTCGCCGGTGGCGTCGGCCCGGCGCTCTTCCCATTGCAGAGGATTGACTCCCCAGCCAATGACCGCGCCGGCGATCGGCATGACCAGAGCCAGGTCGAAGCTCACGGTGGCCTTGATGTTCCAGTCGTCGAGCTGCTCGACAGTGACCTGGGTCTTGCGGTCGGCGGCGCCGGAGCCCGGGATTTCGCCCCAGCCGGGGATCGGGCGTTCCGCTTCGCCGGCCGCCTGGCCGACCGAGATCCAGGCGCAGACTTGTTCGGCGGCCTGTCGGCCCGCCTCCTCGTATTCACCCTCTTCGGCGACCAGGGCGGCGCGGGCCGCCGCGTAGGCGGCATAGGAGACCACCTGCCGAGCCATCCAGATGTGGCCGAACTGGGCGGCTCCCAGAATCAGGGTGAGAATCAGGGGGAAGCAGAGGACGAATTCGAGCATCACCGAGCCGTGCCGCTCCGAGCACAGCCGGACGACCGCCGACTTCCCTTCGGTCGGGCCAGGCTTTCGCGGACTGGATGGTGATGAATCTTGCATTGTACGGTTTGTCTTGCACTTGTGCCGAGTGACGGTTGTCTTCGGTATGCCTACAGTGAAAACACGAGTAGGGAAAACAGCAGTCCGGCTCCGATCGCCAGGCTGAACGGTACCCGCACCTCCTCGCTGTCGGCGGCGGGCAGGCCGACTCGTCCGGCCGCCCGGTCGTAGCGCCAGTCGAACAGGCAGCGTGTCCAGTGGCCGAGTCGGGCTGGGTTCAGTCTTTTGCCGATCAGCATGACCACGACCACCGCCACTCCGGCCAGGGAAGTGGCCAGCAGCAGTACCGGCAATTGCGGCCAGCCGACGATGGCGCCAGCCGCGAACAGCATTTTCACGTCGCCCGCTCCCGCTCCATGCAGGAGAAACGGGATAAACAGGAAAAGACCGGCCAGGGCGGCCGCCGCAAAGCCGGCGACCAAGGATTCCAAGCCCCCATAGCCCAGGCGCCAGGTCAGGGCGACGAGGGCGCCGCCGATGGTCAGCCAGTTGGGCAGGCGCCGCTCCCGGCAGTCGTGCCAGCAGAGCCACACGGTCCAGGGAACAACGGGCAACAGTTCCATCGTGAACTTCCGGGTTGGGGACAGTTTAAGTTTGCGCCTGCCTGGTTCCGGGACGGCCAAGCCAAAGCCTTCTTCCTTGCGCAAAAAGACGCAAGGGCTGTTGCTCGGCTTGGCCGATCCGGGAAACGGCTACTGGTGCATGCTGTCGTGATAGGCCTTGGAGGCGTCCGCGTCCTGCTGCTGCTGGGTGCGGGTTTCCTCCATGGCGTCCTTGGCTCCGGAATGGTCGCCGGTGGCGCCTTTGCCGGCGGTGTCGAACATGCCGACAATGGTTCGCCCGAACATGGCTACCGCGACTACGGCGGCGGCCGCGATGAGAACCGCCAGAATGACGTATTCCATCATGACCGCGCCTCTTTCCTCGCCGAACAGACGCCTGATCATTCGGCCCATCCGAGTCCTCTTCATTCTTTCCAGTCTGGTTTCCGTCTTCATTTTCTTCACCTCTCTCTGTTCTTTTCCTTGAATGCGGCTTCGCGGGCCGCGCTATATTAGTGTCCAGGCGGCGGGTGACTATGGAATCGGCAGAGCCAATCCGCACATCACGCGCCTGAACATCGCGACAAGGGCGTTTCCGAAAATGCCGAAATTCTCCCCCTCGACGGTGCCGTCGGTGGTGAACATGGCACCGGTCGGGTTGATCAGTCCGAGCGAGACTCCGACCAGCGGCAGAAGGATAAACAGGGTGAGGATGACGTATTCCGCCAGAACATCCCCCCGGTCGTTGGTCAGTCCTCTCCCGATCAGGAGGCGAAGCCGAAACCATGGCGTATTGCGTTTCATGTTTGCGTTCCTGCCCGAATCATCCCCCGCTGCAAACATTGCCGATTCCCTGCGGAACCATCTTCGCCGTCAGCGAATTTGCCGAAGAACCGGATTTATGGCCGGGGCGAAATCTTTTTGTTTCCTGCAATAATATAAAGCATGATTGGGATAAGCGCAAATCGTAAAATTTAATATATGCAATGCGGTCAGTGGCGCATTGCGGCTCGTTCATCTCCGGTTCACCCGACCATTGCCGCCAGCCTTAGAAAGTCCTCGAGATTCAGCTCCTCGGCGCGAACGCCGGGCGGGAAGTTGCGTTCCCGGCAGAAGTCGGCAAATGTCGGGCCGATGTCGGGAAAATGCGGCAGCAGAAGTTTGCGCAACTGCTTGCGGCGTTGACTGAAGCCCAGTCGAACCAGGCGCAGAAAGAGTTCGCGGCGGGCGGCTCCGAGAGCATGGGCGCGTTGCGAACTCCGCAGACGCAGGCAGGCGGATTCGACTTCGGGAACCGGATGGAACACCGTCGGCGGCACGCGGCGGGTGCGCTCTACCCGGTAGAACAGCCCCAGAGCCAGAGTCAGGGCGCCGTATGCCTTGCACCGCGGTTCGGCGGTCAGCCGGTCGGCCAATTCCTTTTGCACCAGCAGCCCCATCTCGGCCGGGCGGTTGCGCAGGCGGGTCATGCGGATCAGCCAGGGCGAGCTGAGATTGTAGGGCAGGTTGGCGATGCAGCGGTAGGGGCGTTCGCCGAATTCGCGGTCGTAGTCCACCGCGCAGGCGTCGTCCTCGATCAGGCGGAAGCGGTCGTGATCGCGGAAATGTTCGCGCAGCCATTGGCACAGGCGGTGGTCGAATTCGACCGCGGTCACCCGGCAGCCGGCGGCCAGCAAGGCTTCGGTGAGGATGCCGGTTCCCGGGCCGATCTCGAGAATTTCCTCGCCGGCTTCGGGGTTGAGGTCGCGCACCATGGCGGCCAGAAGATTGGGATCCAACAGGAAATTCTGTCCCAGCCTGCGGCTGGGGCGCAGACCCAGCCGGTCGAGAATTTGCAATAGTTCGTTTTTTTTCATCCTGGCGGACGCAGGTCGAGGGCGATCACGAATTCGCCTTTGCCTTTTCGTTCGGCATATTGTTCGGCCAAACCGGCCGCCGAGCCGCGCTCGACTTGTTCGTGCAGTTTGGTTGCTTCGCGAATCAGGGCGACCGGGGTTTCGGGGCCGAGGATGGTGGCGATCTCGTCGAGCAGGCGGGGAATCCGGTGCGGCCCCTCGAAAATGAAGCAGGTGGTCTCATGCTTGCGCAGAGCTTCGAGGAAGCGCCGCCGCTTGCCGGGTTTGTTCGGGGGAAAGCCGGCGAACAGGAAGCGGTCGACCGGAAACCCCGCCGCCACCACGGCAAAGGTCAGAGCCGACGGGCCGGGCGCGATCAGGGGCTCGATGCCGCGCTCGAGAGCCGCCCGCACCAGAAAGAAGCCGGGATCGGAAATCGCCGGCGTGCCGGCGTCTGACAGGATCGCGATCTGGCGGCCGGCCTCGACCTGGCCCAGAAGGGACTCGGTCTTGCGGTGCTCGTTGAAGGCGTGGTAGGCGGTCAGCGGGGTCGAGATCTCGTAGCGGGTCAGCAGGCGGCGCGCCCGGCGCGTGTCCTCGGCCGCGATCAAGTCGGCTTCGCGCAGCAGGCGCAGGGCGCGCAGAGTAATGTCCTCCAGGTTCCCGATCGGGGTGGCGACCAGCGCCAGCCAGCCTGTCTGCGGGTCTTGCATCGACTTATTCCACGGCTTCGGCGAGCTTGCGCTCGACATCGATTGCGATGATTTCATCGAGCAGTTCGCCAAGATTGCCTTCGAGAATTTGCGTCAGATCGTGGCGGGTGATTCCGTAGCGGTGGTCGGTAACCCGGCTTTGCGGGAAATTGTAGGTGCGAATGCGCTCGCTGCGGTCGCCGGTGCCGACCTGGGAGCGGCGCTGCGCCGCGTTCTTGGCGGCCTCTTCTCCTTGCAGGCGGTCGAGGATGCGCGAGCGCAGCAGCAGCATCGCGATCTCCTTGTTGCGGTGCTGCGACTTTTCCTTCTGCGAGGCGACGCTGATGCCGCTGGGCAGATGCGTCACCCGGACGGCGGAATCGGTGGTGTTGACCGACTGGCCGCCCGGCCCCGACGAGCGGAAGACATCGACCCGCAAGTCTTCGCCGCGCAGTTGCACATCCACCTCTTGGGCTTCCGGCAGGACGGCCACGGTGACCGTGGATGTGTGGATTCGGCCGCCCGACTCGGTCTGCGGCACTCGCTGCACGCGGTGGACGCCGCTTTCGAACCCCATGTAGCGGTGGACTTGTTCGCCCTGCAGGGAAAAGGCCGCCGATTTCAGGCCGCCGACCTCGTTTTCGATGAGTTCGAGAGTCTCCAGGCGCCAGCCGCGCAGTTCCGCGAAGCGGGAGTACATGCGAAAGAGGTCGTATGCGAAGAGGCCGGCTTCGTCGCCGCCGGCCGCCGGCCGAATTTCGACAATGCTGTTGCGCTGGTCGTTGGGATCGGGGGGCAGGATCAGAGTTTTGATGCGGCGCTCGGCCTGGGTGATTTGCCGGTGCAGACTTTCGATGTCGCCCTCGATCAGGGCGACCATTTCGGCATCCGCCTCAGCTTCCAGCAACTCCTGGTTGTCGGCCAGTTCGCGGCGATGGCTTTCCAGGCCGCTCCACAGTTCGTCAAGCTGCCGCAGCCTTTGATACTCGCGGTTCAGCCTTTCGTAGAGCCCTCGGTCGCTGTCGGCCGCCGAGAAATCGAATTCGGAAAGCTCGCGCTCAACCTCGGCCAGGCGCTTTTTCGCGTTCCGGATATAGGGTTCGATGTTCTCGAATGCCATGGAAGTTTCGGGCTATTCGGCGAGGTTGTAGCGACGGCGGAAGCGGTCGACCCGGCCTTCGGTATCCACCAGCTTCTGCTTGCCGGTGAAGAAGGGGTGGCAGGCCGAGCAGATGTCGACCGTGGTCTCTTTCTGCAGAGACAGGACATTGAACTGGCTGCCGCAGGCGCACTTGACCACGCCTTCCTGGTATTTCGGATGGATCTCTTTTTTCATGGCTTCTTCAAATTCCGTGTAAGGGTCTCGGAGACATTTTTTTCGACAAAGCCTCATACTATAATCGGGAAACTCGAAGAGACAAGTCGCCGGGAATGAATCCAGCCGCCAGGAATCACTGCCCGCCCCGTCGCGCCGCTGCCGCTGCCTGCTTCCGGCAGCCAGCGACGATGACCAGAAGGGGTCGCGTGGAAGATCTCCATTCCGCCGGCAAACAAAAAGTTACGAAAAGGGCTGCATTTTTGAACCACTGATCTTCACTAATCCGCACTAACCCCAGTTTCGCACTTTGAAACGCGCAATGTCGGCGGGTCAGTGGCAATGGCGGTTCTCTCCTAATGGCCGTCTTAAAAAACCAAAGGGCAATATGAAGGGGTATTTTATAAAAGCAAAACGGAGGACTGACCCGCCGACAATCGCAAAACGGAGGACTGACCCGCCGACAATCCGCCGACAATCCGTGGTGTCGAGCATCCGGCGTCGCAAGCCGGCAAGCTCGACTTCTTCCTGTCTTCAACAGCCCCCCACAAGCTCTTTCCAGCAGCAATACATCCGGCCCGTAGGGCTGGCAGATGTCACATCCTTGTGAGTGACTCCTTTACCCCTTACGCCAAGGAAGTTTTTCTTAGAATCAAAGTGAAGCTCTCTT
>SLSR01000243.1 GCA_007130365.1 Lentisphaeria bacterium | reverse complement strand
TTTTTTGTTCGTTATACTTGGCAGTCGAAGAACAGGATTTCATGGCGGTTGATCTCGATGGTGAACAGCAGGTGTCCGTCTTCGTAAAACCCATCCGGATAGCAGTAGCGCCCTGGGAACTCCGTTACTGTCCGCTGGTCTCCAAACGATTCGAGGTTGTCGCCGCTGATCCACAGCGACAGCGGATAGCGCTGGCTGGTGCTCGGCGTATGAAGCAGGGCTATGCGTCCGCCGGAGAGGGGAATCAACTTGGGTTTGTTGCCCGGATTCGGAATCTCGGTTCGAACCGCCTCGGACCAGGAGCGGCCAAGATCGGCCGACTCACTCCGCCACAGGCAGCCGGTGCCGTCGACCCGCAGGAACATGACCAGTCTGCCGTCCGACAACTGGGCCAGAGTCGGCTCCGTCCATGCCCAATAGCGGCCGGTCTCACCTTTGATGGCAATACGCGGTCCGGCAAAGCGTTCGAAGGTCCGGCCCCGGTCGGCGCTGACGACGACATCGTTGCCCATGTGGTTCACTTCCGCGCTCCAGATGCCCCGCTGGCGCATCACGTCGGTGATGTTATGGTTGCTGATTACCAGGCGGGCATTCTCCTCCTGGGACAGCGGAAAATACTGGCAGGGCAGGATGATCTCGCCGTTGTCCAGCTCCAGCATGCTGCGCACAAAACAGAAGAAGGGGAAGTGCGCCGGGGCGCCGGCGTTGCTCCAGGTTCGCCCGCTGTCCCGGCTCTGCATAACCACGCAGCGCATGTTCAGAAATCGGCCGCTGTGAACCTGAAGAAAGGCGCTGACCACGCCATCCAGCACCATCACTTCGGTCGCATAGACGGCCTCGCCCGTCTCCGGGTGGACCAGCCCCAGCTTGTGCCAGCTTTCGCCGTTGTCATCGCTGCGAAAGGCGTAGACACGGTTGCCGGGCGCCGGTTCGGTCACGTCGCCGCACTGGCTGACGCACAGCAGGCTGCCGTCCGGCATGCGCCGCAGTATGGGTTCGCAACTCAGGGTGTCGCTGTGAATAAGTTTGATTCTTGTCTTCATGGATGTCCTTTCCTTGAAATACAATGCCGTTTTAGCGGCATCGCTCAGGGGGTTGTCACATTTCCAGTAGTAGATGTTGTCGCGCATGGTTTCTCCAATTACCCGAACCTGCTGCGAGCCGAGGCACTATCCTGATTAATTCATGCGAATTCGGCCATGAGTCGCCCATAAGGGTTGAAACCTGAAGGCGGAAGGGTTGTGAATGGTGAATTGTAAGTTGTAAATGGTGTGGCGCAAAAAACGATTCACTACTTACGGTTTACTATTAACAGTTCCCCTGCCCCTTTTTTTGTGGCTTTTTGCCTGCCACGACGTAGACTTTGCGAAGTCGGGTGTTTTTTGTGGCTATTTTTATCTGCGGCAAAATTGGCTCGTGAATTATCCAGGCTGTCCCTGTCCACATCCCTTTCCCATTGCTCGAAGGCGGCGATCATCTCCTGTACGCGTTGCGGATACGCATGGGCGAGATCGCGGGTTTCTCCGATATCCTCGGACAGTTCGTAGAGCTGCGGCGGCTCGTCGCCGTGGCATACGGCCTTCCAGCACCCTTGCCGTACCGCCCATTTACTGCCCATGCGCCAGAAGATGGTGCGTTCCGGGAGTCCCCCTTCACCGCGCAGTACGGGCAGCAGGCTGGTTCCATCAAGATGCCGGTCGGCCGGCGGTTCGATACCCGTCAGCTCGAGCATGGTCGGCATCAGGTCGAAGAGCATAATCGTCTCATCGCAGATGCTGCCCGCTTCAATCTGTCCGGGCCAGCAGGCGATCGCAGGCACCCGGTGCCCGCCCTCGAACAGGTCGCCCTTGTGTCCCCGCAAGGGGAGGTTGTCGCAGATCAGATGGTGACCGCCATTGTCCGAAGTGAATATGAACAGGGTATTCTCCTCGATGCCAAGCTTGCGCACGCTTTCCATGACACGACCGACGCTTCCATCCAGCGCCTCCACCATCTCGCGGTAGGCGCGTTTGCGGTCCTTGACGCTGCCGTACTTCTTCTCGGGCGCGCTGTTGTCCACCCCCTTGGCGAAGTCGGGCGGGTCGTTCGGGCCCTGCCAGGGGAAATGCACCATCCAGTCGGCAATATAGAGCAGGAACGGCTGCCCGGCATGGTGTTCCATGAATGATATGGCGTGATCGCAGATCAGCTCGGTCGAATAGCCGGGATCGTATTCAACCAGCGTTTCATCATGATACCAGACCCCGCTGCCCCAGCGATTGAACCGGGAATGATGGTCCATACCGCCATTCATGCCGCGGAAGAGATCGAACCCCATTTTGTTGGGCGACTGATGCGGGATGTGCCCGGTATGATATTTCCCGAACATCCCGGTGGCGTATCCGGCGTCACGGAACAGATGCGCGAAGGTAGGCTCATCGGCCGCCATCCCTGGTGACTTGGCGGGATCGGGTCCCAGGACATGCTCGATGCCGCTGCGCTGCTGATAGCGGCCGGTCAAGAGTGCCGCGCGGGTGGGACTGCACACGGAACCATTGGAGTGGCAATCGGTGAAGCGCATACCCCCGGCGGCGAGCGCGTCCAGATTCGGTGTATGGTGATCGCGGTTGCCATAACACGACAGGTCATGGTAGCCGAGATCATCGGCGAGAAAGATGATGATGTTGGGGCGGCCAGTCATGTTGATTTTCTGGGGGAATCTTTCTTTGTTGTCTTCTGTTGAAATTTGTAGATTATGCGGGGCGCTTTCATTCCGTTTCGCCATCAAAGTGATCGAGATTAGGGCGAAAGATTAGGGCGAAAGATTAGAAAAAATCCGCGCAACCTTTGTCTTTTGCCATGACTATGCATTTCGCCATTGTTTTCAGGCTATATTAAAATCAGCTCCATTCGATTCAAGATGTCTGCACAGGGCAACGCCATCAATATCACGAACGACACCCTCCTGTACGGCGCTCCAGGCCGCGGCCACACCGGCGGCCTGGCCCATCATGGCGCAGGTGGTCATGACTCGCGCCGAGGAGAGGGCGAGTTGATCGGCGGAGAAGCAGCGGCCGGCCACCAGCAGGTTGTCGGCATCCCTGGCGATCAGGGAGCGGTAGGGGATATGATAGGGTGGTATGGTCTGCTCCTGCTTGGTCAGCAGGTAAGTCCGCTTCTCGTCGTCCGGCCGCATGCCGTCGAGGTAGAAGACCCCGCGCGCCACCGCATCTTCGAAGGCGCGGCCGGCGAGCAGATCGTCAACCGTCAGAACGTAGTCGCCGTGAACGCGGCAGGTCTCGCGCAGGCCGATGATGGGGGAGGCGTGGTCGAAATGCCAGCGGGTGACATTGGCATTGCGCGGATTGTTCCGCTGACTTTCGGCGGGCTCGCCGCGGAAGTCGCGCTGATAGTAGTCGAACACCTCCCACATGCGCTGACGAGCGCGGATTTCGAGCCGGGTCATGGATTCGGTGTCCCCTGTGTCAAATCCGATCACCTTGAGCTTGAGCGCCTTGCCGTCCGGCCCGTCGGGCCAGGTGCTGGTCATCGGCAAATCGTTCTCGGTGGTCACCGGATGGAACCAGCCCTCCGGCAACTGGGGTTTGACCGGCTCCGCCAGCTCGCGGACAAAGTACATCAGCGACGGCGGCAGCGGCCCCAGTTCGCCGGGCGGCAGCAGCGCACACCCGGCCGCGCGGGCGAGTACGCCGTCGCCGGAAGCGTCGATCCAGGTATTGGCCGCCAGCCCTTCGGGGCCGGAAGCGCCCGCCACCACCGCGCACTTCAGCTTGTCGCCTTCGCGCACGACATCGACGAATTTCGTATGCAGCAGCAGGCGCACGCCATGCTTGAGCAGCAGCTCCTGCAGGATGACCGCGAGGATTTCATGGTCGAAGACGCGGTTGCTGTTCTTGAAACACTCGGCCTTGCCGGGGTAGGGGGCGACACTGTTCCACGTCTCCTGCATAGCGATGATTTCGTCGAATATCCGTCCCTGCCCGCGGGTCTCGCCACACCAGTTGGCCACGCCGCCGACTGTGGCGTTACCGCCGGTCACGGCGAAGCGTTCGACCAGAACCACCGACGCGCCCTCCTTTGCCGCCGCGCAGGCGGCGCAGACCCCGGCGATGCCGCCGCCGATCACCGCCACATCGGCCTGGTAGCTAATCGGTAATTTCTTGGTGTAGTAGAGTTCGTTGGTCATGTTTATTGGTGTCCATTAGTGTTCATTCGTGGTTCTTCTTTCCCGTGTTAACGGTCGGATCAAGGGGCGAAGTCAATGACCAGGGTTTCCATGATCGCAATTTTTGGAACCTGGATTTTGAGCTGGCCGTCCTGGTGGGACCAAACAATTTCCGTCCGGGCCGGGTGCAGGCTCACGGATTCCGGCGGCCGGGGGCAGCGCACCGTCAGCCGAATATCCTCGACCGGCGGCAGTTCCTCGATAATCGTGCGGCTGGGGGAGAGGGTTTCGCCCGCGCCGCGATTGAGCAGATGCACCAGATAGCGCCGGTCCTGGCGCCGCTGCACGATCTCGAGCCGCGGGGAGGCGGCGGCGGTCACGGTCCAATCGACGTTAAGCTGCTCGATCAACCTGGCGATGAACCGGCGCAGCAACGGATAATGGGTTTGGAAATAACTGGCGAAAAGCGGGCCGTGTACCGCCGTGACCGAGCCGGCGCCGAGCGGGCGGCGAGTGACGGCAGGCAAACCATCGGCGGAGCCGTCCGGCTGCTGACCGCGATTCAGGCGGGCCAGCACCTCGACCCCGTCATGCGGCTTGATCCGCCGCCAGGGTCGCAGCGGAGCCACTGTCTGTTCGTCCACTTCCAGCGTACCCTGTCCTTCGGCCCAATCTTCGCCTTTGACACCTTCCACCTCGGGATCGGCTCCGACCAGCTCCGGACACTCGTCGGCGAGAAGACCGCCGCTGAGCAGAAGATGGCCGCCGTCCCGGCACCATTCGGTCAGAGCTTCCAGAAGGCGCGATGAAAGCCGGGTCTGCTCCGGCAGCACCAGCAGCTTGTATTGAGAGAGCCGGGCAAGCGTGTCCGCTTCAGTCAGCAGGTCGGCGGAGCGATGAGTCTCGAGCAGGGCGTTCAATCCGCCTTCGGCCGGTTCCAGGGCGCTGCCGAAATTGAACAGGGGCGCGTTATGGGCGAAATAATGGTCGGCTGTATGCAGGACGGCGCATTCGGAGGCGGAGGCGGTCTTGAAGCAGTACGGCTTGCGGGCGCGACAGAAATCGGCGACCTCGCCGATGATGCGATGGTGCCAGTCGACCAGCCATCCCGACCGCTCCGGCTTGCCATACACCGAGACACCGCCGCCCAGCGCCAGCACTTCCGACACTTCCTGGCAGAGGTGGACGGTCGGCTTCCACGACCAGAGGCTGGAGTGGTAGGGGCGGGTGAATCCCCAGACCATCAAGTCCCAGCCCATGTTGCGACCGTCCAGCAACCGCCCTTCGAGAGCGGCCCGTGCCGCGCCCCAGTCCATCATGTAGTCGCCGCTCAGGTAGTCGACCGGGGCGGCGACCGGTTCCGGGTGGCGGACAGTGTACATCCAGTTGCTGCAGACCAGGCAGTCTGGCTTGCGCTGATGTACGGCCTCGGCGTAGGCGGTAACGTACTCGACGAACAGCTCGCGATGGTAGCGCAGCCAGTCCGTCCAGTGCGGATCGCCGGGCGCGCGGGGAATTTCAGTTATGCCGGTGCGCTTGGAAAACTCGGCCTGGCACGACTCGCACCAGCACGGCTCGGCCGCCCAGTTGTCGCCGTCCACCCAGAAACCGTCGACATCGTAGCGGTCGATGATCTCGAGCAATTGCGGGATCATCAGTTGCTGCATGTATGGACTGTGGCGACAGGTCTTGCCTTCCTTTTCCGGGCAGCGCGTACCATCGGCCCGGACGGTTGCCCAGTCCGGATGCAGCTCCACGGCCCGACGGTCGATCACTCCGGAATAGTGCATGACCAGGGGGATGTCCAGCCTGCGGGTCGCGTCCCGATGAATTTCCAGCATGTCCTTGACCAGCCCCGGGGGCGTGGAGCCGACCTTGGTCGGCCAGCAGGTCCAGCCCGGATGACCCTTGCAATCGCACTGCAC
>SLSR01000281.1 GCA_007130365.1 Lentisphaeria bacterium | reverse complement strand
CGTTCTGGTCCAACCGCTTCCATGCGACCAGAATCGAAAGCGGCGTGCATCTGCAACGCTGTCTCTTCTACATCGACATGAACATGGTGCGGGCGGGAGTCGTCGACCGTCCCGAAGACTGGCTTCACGGATCGGCTTGTGAGCTGACATCCAAACGTCGGCGCTACCACATTGTCAACCGTCGGCTGCTGGTTGAAAGGCTGTCCCTCCCCGACTGGGACACCTATCGGCGATGGTACGAAGCAGGGCTTGCGGAAATCATGGCACGGAAAGCCTTCACGCGTCGGCAGTCCTTCTGGACTGACTCACCAGCCGTCGGCGGAGCCGACTGGGTTGAAGCGGCAGCGGCATACAATGGAATAAAACACTATAGTATTGTTGAAACCGACTTGAAATGGCCTGAAGATGTTAAAACCGTTTTCCTAAGGGCAAAAAATGCCTCTAAAGCCACTTAAGACAGTTTTACATATCGCTAAAATACTTGATATAAATAAGATACAAAATTAAATATGGTGTCTGACCCCGATATTCAGAAGTCTGGGGGACGGCATCCGAAGGAGATGTGAAAGCAAGCGAAGTTGAGATTCGGGTCAAAGCCGAGCACAACATCCGCGTGGCAAAATACGATTTCAAGGATAGATTTGCCATCAAGGAGGATTTCCGGAAGGCGCACAACCTTGTTCAACTCCGTCATAACACTCCCGGATTATTCTATCTGTCCTATGGCATGGACGATGGAGGCAAGCAACGATGGTTCGTGGACTCTGGTTGTGCATGGGAAGTTTCGTTTTCAATCCGCAATGAAGTTGACAAGTGCCGCATCCTGGGCACCACCGTTCCGGCTTCCATGGTACGCGACCAGGCACTGATCGCGCTCTTCCTGCTCTGCCGGTTCGGAGGAATCGGGGCAAAGGCTCGCAAAGGGTTTGGCTCGCTTTCATGGAAAGAAGCGTTCTCGCTCGATGAATGCAAAGACAAAGCCAAGGACTTTTGCAAGGCTTTAGGATTGCCGACCGCGACTCGCAAAGCCGACTACTCACTTCAAACAGCGCTGATGGAGGAACTCAATGTCCCTCTGGAAGACCCTTGGACAGTTCTCGACCGACTCGGGGCAGCCGTGCAGGAACACGCACAGAAATATAAGCATCAGGATAAAAAGTCGGTACTGGGATTGCCGCGAAAAATTCATGGGCCACGCTTCAGGCCCAATAGACTTCAACGCAGTGAAACGCATAGGGCGCCTGAGAATCTGTCGCCGAAATTGCCTGAGGCTCGGAATGGCAACAAAACCCGTTTTGCGGCTCCAGTGTTTTATCATATAGAAAAAAATGGAAAAGGCGGCAGTGTTATTCGTATGACGGCTTTTCCGTCCGACATGATTCGGGATCGTCCAACTAGCGAAAGACTGCTGCAAGAATTGTTTCAGACCATCAGGCGCGAACTAAAAGAGACAGCAGCCATTGTTCAAGCGTCCCCGCCGCAGAGAAACAATCATAGCAGCTATGCTCCGCGCCAAACGCCCGCGCCTCGAATACGTAACGAGATGACTGGAGGGCTCAAGGCGGGTGATCTCGTGAAAGGAGTTCTGCTCGAGGAAAAGACTAAAAGAGGAGGTTGGAAGATTGAGGTGGACGGGAATAAAGGTCCGATTGTCAATACCGGCGAGGTTCCGGGAGACAAGCATCCGGGCGATGCAGTGGAGGTAGTCATACAATCGGCCAACCCGACAAATCCAATGTTCCGTTGGCCACAATAAGCCTAGAGCAATCTCGAATTCGCGAGGCAGACCAAACGACCCGATGACCGGATGACCAGATGACCGGATGACCGATGGCCGGATGCCCCAGTGGCCGGATGCCGCCGAACCGATCGCGTCATCCAGTCATCTCATCATCCAGTCACGCAAACAAGCAACATGGAAAAGGAACCCAGCACCATGCCCGAACTGTTCGACCCCAAAGGGGGCTACCGCAAGCTGTTCTCCTTCACTTTCGCCACCATGATCCACCTGGGCACAATCCGGTTCTGCAAGCGTTTCATCTCCTACCGCGATGATCCGCTGGGCAAGGCCGTCGGCCAGATGGTCGGCGCCGCCCGCTCCGGCCGCCAGAACATCATCGAAGGCTCGGAGCGCGCCGCCACCTCTAAGGAGACCGAGATAAAACTAATCGATGTCGCCCGCGCCAGCCTCGGCGAACTGCTCGGCGACTATGAAATCTACCTCGCCGACAAGGATGTCCTCCCCTGGAGCCGCCACGACCCGGAATACCGCGAGCTGACCGCCCTGCGGTTGCCGGAATTCGAGTTTACCAACGACACCATGCACGACTACTGGCAATACTTCCACGAACACCGAAAACCGTTCGCGCGCTGGCTCGACAATGAAGACGACACGGTGGTCGCCCAAGCCTTGATCGTGCTGATCGCCCGCACCATGGGCATGTTGCAGACCCAGATCGAACGCCTGGGCGAGGACTTCCTGGCATCCGGCGGGTTCAGGGAGCGCATGTTCCAGTGCCGCAGCGAGGCGCGCGAACGGGAAATCAAAACCCGCGAACCGGAGACCCCGGATTGCCCGGAATGCGGACACCCCATGCGACGGCGAAAGGTGCGTGGCGGCGACCGGGCGGGAACCGCCTTCTGGGGTTGCACCGACTACCCCCAGTGCCGCGCCACCCGCGAAATCAACGAACCGGGAAAGAATAAATGACAGGATGACCCAATGACCAAATGACCGGATGACCAGATGCCCCAGTGGCCGGATGCCGCCGAACCCATCGCGTCATCCAGTCATCGCGTCATCCAGTCACCTGGCCAGCGCCACAAGCCACGGAGAGCAACCTGCCATGAACATCCTGGTCACTACCATGGGCACCACCTGGGCGGTGGTTCCGGAATTGCTCGCCTTCACCAACCCCGAGCAACTGCCGCTCTATGCCAACCATCCGCGAGCCGCCGACTTCGCCGCCTGGCGCACAGAGTATGACATTCAGCCGGTCGCCGAGGTTTGGGTGATCACCACCAATGGCCAGCGAGTCCTGGCGGAGCGGGCGAAACTCGAAATCTGGGCCGATTTGGTTGGCTTCAAAGTGACCCAGTACAGCGATCCGCGTCTGCTCGAGCTCGGCACGGTCGAAGAGTGCCGGCTGATGAGCGACCTGGTCTATCGGGTTGTCCTGGCCGCCCGCGAATCGGCGGACCATCTCTACCTGTCTCTGGCCGGCGGTCGTAAGACCATGTCGGCCGACCTTCAACAGGCCGGCAACCTGTTCGGATGCCGCACCATCCTGCATGTGGTGGACAGCAATACCCTGCCCGATTCCCTGAGAAACCCACAACCGGAAAGCCTGCTCGAACCATTGTCGGCCTCCGTCGCCGCCGCCGTCTCGCCGCTGATTGTCTGCGGCCGGCTTACCGCCAACCCGGTTCTCGACCTCCAGCCGCCGATCAAGGCCGTCGCCTTCCCCGTGCTCTCCGGAGAGCCGCCGAGACTGCTCGAAGAAACCGCCCGTCGCCTGCGCCATGCCGCCGCTCTGCTCTGCAACTATCGACGGCAGCTTGTCGGTGGCGACCAAACCAACTTCCGCGCTCTATACACTCTCGATCCGGGCGAGATTCTGCGCCTGCGCGAAACCCGGGTCGGCGACCGCCCCGAAGACCGCGAACAAGACATTGCCTGGCTGCGAACTCTGCCGAAAACCGAGCTGCACTGTCACTTCGGCGGCATTCTCTCGTCCGCCGAGATGATCGAAGTCGCCGCCGCCGAAGCCGGGCGCATCGGAAAACTCCGATCTACCCATACCGACTTCGACGCATGGCTGGGCAAAATCCGGGAGCTGACGGAACCCCAAAATTCAGCCCGGCTCAAAACCATCCTGTCCGGCTCCGGTCGCGAACTGCGCAACCTGTTTCCGGGCATACCCGAACCCTGCGCGGTCGCCGGCTTCCTGCTCCAGTTCAGGGATCGCACCGAATTGCTTGACCAGACGATCTACGGACACTTGCGGAGTCCGCAAAGCTTTTGCGGAGTCGGCATTGAAACATACGAACGCCTCGGCGACTTGCAGGGCTCCGGCCTGCTCCAGTCCGAAGCCGCGATCCGCGCCGCCTGCCGGGTTCTGATCCGGCAATGCGCAGCCGCCAATGTCGCATACTGCGAACTGCGGATTTCGCCCTGCAACTATACACGGGGCGGGCTTGAACCGGAGCGCGTGGTGCAGGTCGTCCTCGACGAGTTGGAAGACGCCGCGGAAACCAGTTTCCGCCTGATCTTCATCGCCAGTCGGCACGGCAGCATGGACCGCGTCCGCCAACACATCGAGCTGGCGCAGCGATTGCTGACCGGCAACCGGTGGTTCGCCGCCCGCTTCGTCGGCTTCGACCTGGCCGGAGCGGAGTCGGCCATGGCGCCGGAAGCCTTGCGCAAGGACTTTCTGCCGCTCATGGAGCGCTGCCTCAAGCTGACCATTCACGCGGGCGAAGGCGAACCGGTCGCCAACATCTGGCAGGCGGCCTACCACCTGAACGCCGACCGCATCGGCCACGGGCTGACCCTGATCGACCAGTCGGAGCTGTTGAACCGCTTTCTCGACCGCCGCATCGCCCTTGAGCTGTGCCCGTCGAGCAACTTCCAGATCGTCGGCTTTCGTGATTTTCAATTGCCGGGAACCGAAAGTCTCACCGAATATCCGCTGCGCAACTACCTTGACCGGGGGCTCTCCGTCACGGTCAACACAGATGATCCCGGCATTTCCCGCACCGGCCCCGTCCTCGAACTTTACAAGGCCGCCTGCATGACTCGAGGAGGGCTTTCGCGCTGGCAAATCCTGCAACTGCTGCGCAACGGCTTCCGGGCAGGCTTCGCGCCCTTCGCCGAACGCCGGGAACTGCTGCTGGCCGCCGAACAGAAAATCATGGATAATCTGCATACATGAAAAACAACGAAAGCATTCTGGTCGTCGACCGCACCTTGCTCCCCCCCGCCTGGCTGGCACTCCGCACCGCCTTGCCTCTGTCTGAAGTTCGACTACGACAATGTTTAGACCGGGCCGCTCCGGCCTGGCGGTCGAGAGCCGAAGTCGAGACCGACCCCGCCTGCAAGCAGCCGATCCCCTACGCAATCGTCGCCGATGCCGGGGGCCGGCTTGCCGTCTATCCGCGCCAGGGGTCTGAACAGAGGCTGCACGGGCTCTGGTCGGCCGGGGTCGGCGGTCATGTCAACCCTGGCGACCAAGACGGTGCCGAAAACATTGCCGTAACCCTGAAAAACGGACTGCGCCGCGAGCTGGCCGAGGAGTTCGCCCGACCCCCGGAACCCGGCCCGGCGCGTCTGCTCGGAGTCATCAACGAAGAGGAAAGCGCGGTCGGCCGCGTCCATCTTGGTATCGTCTTTCTGGTCGAGGTCGAGGATGCCGTCGACCTGGTCGCGGGCGCCGAACTCGCCGGTCTGCGCTGGTTGGACCCCGGCGCTGCCGCGGCGATGAATCTCGAGCTGTGGTCGCGCCTCGCGCTCTCGCTGCTGCCGGACACCGCCCCGCGGCCGGACGCCGGATGGCCAAACGACCCGATGACCGGATGACCGGATGACCAGATGACCCGATGCCGAGCCCGCCCAGCCACCGCGTCATCCAGTCATCGCGTCAACAGTCAAGCCGGGGACGTCCCCGGACATCCCCCCGCTTTGCTCGCCGCCACCACCATGCCATATTGAGATGCGCCATTTAACAACTCTTTCAAGCAAGGAGCCAAGAAAGCCATGCCAACCCTCTATCTCAACGGCCACACCACTGAAGCCCACCTGGCCGGCGAAGCCCTCGAAGTGCATCGCTTCGACTATGCCAGCGACGATGTCCGCACCATGAAAGTGCCGATCTTCGACATCTCGCATGTCGTGGTCGTCGGCCGCCCCAATGTCACCATGCCGGTTCTCCTGAAGTTGGCCGACCGCGGCGTTCCCGTGCATCTGGTCTCGCGCAGCGGTCGCTGGCGCGGCAGCTTCCATCCCAACAAAAACGGCCACGCCATGCTCTCCTGGACCTACACCATCGTCCTGGCCGAAGTCGACGCGGCTGTGCGCACGGCCGGGCTCGACCCCTGCCTCGGCTTCCTGCACGCCATCGACTACGGCCGCCCCTCGCTCAGCCT
>SLSR01000190.1 GCA_007130365.1 Lentisphaeria bacterium | reverse complement strand
TTAAGCGATAGCGCAACCCTGGGTGGGGATCAAAAAAAAGGATTGTGCCCTGAAGGGGCACCTCAACTTGATAAACAATATGCCCTGGGTTGGCGGGTTGAATTATGCGGGACGCCTTCAGCGCACCGATTGTACGGTTTCCGGTTCCCGGGGCGATGCCCCGGTCTGGTATGCATTGCGCCGTTGGCGCGGCAAGGTGCCAGCAGGGTCGCCATAATTATTTCTCCTTTATGATCCGCCATTTGGGTCTCTTGGCTGTGCGGTCGGCGACTGTGTAGAGTCCGCCGAAACGGCGATTCTCCATTTTTTTCATAATCAGTTCGAGAGCGCGGTCGAGCGTCATTTCCTCCGGTTCCGGCCCGGCGGGATCGGTGAAGGTTTTCAGTTGCGGATCGTAGCCTGGCGGCGTGAGCAGCACCTCGCCGTCCCGCCAAACCGGGGTCGGATAATCGGCCAGACGCTCGATGGCGGGCATTCTCCGGGCGAACTCCGGAGCGGAGACAATGGGGCGGGCCGAACCCTCCGACAGCCGGGTCGACACCCTCGCCCCGTTTTTCCCGGCCTTTTCAAAACGGCAGAAGCGCTCCAGCTCGGAACACGCCTCGACGGGTTTCAACGGCTGGAAGTGCATGGTTTCGGTCTCGGTCGCCAGCCGCGCGATTTCTCCCGAGTGAAAGAAGATTTCGTGTCTCGGCCCGACAGCTTCGGAGACCGCCCCGATAATGTCCAGCCAGTCGCCGTCCAGGTCGACGGTCTCCCTTTTCGGCGGCTCGACCAACTTCTTCTGCTCGCCGATGAAGTGTTTCAGCTCCGCCAGGCTTTTGCGACTGTCGGTGAGGTAGATCCCTTTCAAGGCTCCGGAATCTCGCATTCGGAAGACTGTCTTGGTCGAGCAGTTCAGGATTTCGGCCACCTTCTTGACCGTGAGCATTTCAACTTGCTTTCTCTTGGGCGAGTCCGCGCCTTTGGTCGCGTGGGTTCGGGCCGCCGCGATAATTTCGTCGAATTGATCGCGCGGGATGAGGCCGCTCTCGATGCCGGGTTTGGCGAACTGTCTTACAGTCCGAATAGCGTTTTCGGTAATCATCGTCTCAATCTCCATTTGACAGGTTCACAAACAACGTCGACAGACTTGTTTTCATGACATGGTTGCTTGGAGACGAGGACAAGTTCTAGGCACAAAAAAAGCAACTTTTCAGAGTCATTGCTTTTGCGCCTATGCGCGTCAGCCCTCGTATGACTCGATTGTTGCTTTGAAAATTATATTAAAAAGCGGTCATAGATAAGCGCATTAAGCCGTTGTTGTTCTGCGCTTGGCACCCGGTTTTCAGTAGGCACGCATAAGATGTCTTGTAGAGATTTGCAGCTCAAAAACTGTTTGATTGACTGTTTGCTTAACTCGTTTCGGAAGATGATTCCCAGTGGTGGACTGAAAAGGGAGTTTGAGGCGGAAATGGTGGAGCTGAGGGGATTCGAACCCCTGGCCTGTACGTTGCGAACGTACCGCTCTAGCCAACTGAGCTACAGCCCCGTGCATGGTGCGACAAAGGCTTATAAGATAGCGCGGTCGGCGGGCTTGTCAATGGTCGGAAAATTAAATTTAGCGGGCTGGAAGCCCGCACCAAAGTGCGCACACTCCGTCGGATACACATTTTAGCGGGGGAATCAGGTTTCCGCGTCGGGGGGCGAGGTGAGTTCCGAAGCCTGCAGTCGGCGCGGGCTGCTTTCGATCGGATCGGCGGCGGGCAGTTCTTCGATGCCTTCGGCGGCTTCCAGCTCCTTGAACTTGCGGGCGCTGACCATGACTCGGCTTTCGAGCGAGCCAACCGCCTGGTTGTAGCTTTCGACGGCGCGCGCGAGCTGTTCGCCGAGCCTTGAAAAATGTCCGCCCATAACCCGAATCCGGTCGTAGAGCTGACGTCCGAGGTCGCTGATCCGGCGGGCGTTTTCGGCCAGGCATTCCTGGCGCCAGCCGTAGGCCACGGCTTTGAGCAGGGTGATCAAGGTGGTCGGGGTGGCGAGGATGACCCGCTGTTCGACCCCCTGCTCGATCAGTCCGGGGTCGCGCTCCAGGGCGGCGCTGAAAAAGGTTTCGCCGGGCAGGAAGAGAATGACGAATTCGGGGGCGGGCTGGAACTGTTCCCAGTAGGACTTGCGGCTGAGCGCCGCCATGTGATCGCGAATATGGCGGGCGTGATCGTCGAGCCGGGCGTTGCGGGCGGCTTCGTCCGGGGCTTCGATGGCCTGCAGGTAGCCGGCCAGGGGCGCTTTGGCGTCGACCACAATGTTCTTGCCGCCGGGCAGACGCACGATCAGGTCGGGGCGCAGGCGGCCGTTCTCGGTGTTGACGCTGGTCTGCTGATGGAAGTCGCAATGATCAAGCATGCCGGCCAGCTCGACCACTCTTTGCAGTTGGATTTCGCCCCAGCGCCCGCGCACCCGCGGGGTGCCGAGAGCCTTGACCAGGCTGGCGGTTTCCGCCCGCAGTTGCCTTTCGGTTTCGACCATCGAGAACACCTGCTGCTTGAGTTCCTTGTAGGCTCCGATCCGTTCCTTTTCCAGGCTTTGGATTTGGCTGTCGAACTTGAGCAGCGACTGATTGACCGGCTTGACCAGCTCGTGGATCGCCTGCTGGCGTTTGTCCAGGTCGCCTTTGGCTGCTTCCTGGTATTTGCCCAGGGTTTCGCGGGCCAGTTCGAGGAACGACTGATTGTTGTGGCGCAGAGCGTCGTGGGAAAGGCTTTTGAAGGCTTCGCTCAACTGTTGCCGGGCGTCTTCGAGGATCGCCAGTTTTTCGGCGGCCGTCTTTTGTTCGCGCCGCAGGCTTTCCTCGAGTCGGGTTTGCGCCTGTTGCAGCCGACTGATTTGCCCGCGATAGCTTTCGAGCGTGCGCTCGCCCTCTTTCAACTGTTTGAGCAGTTGCGGGATGCGGGCTTCTCTGAGTTCCGCGATTTCGCGGTCGCGGGCGGTCACCCGCTCGTGCAGGGCGGCGATTTCGCCGCGGCATTCGTGGCGGGCCTGGCGGCCGGCAATTTGGAGCTGACCGCGAAACCACAGGGTGACCGCGGCCGCGCCGATCAGCGTGCCGATCAGAAGAGGCAAATAAATGGGAAGGGGAAGTGTTTCAAGCATAGCCTTTATTATAACCGTCGTTTGTCGAATATGCGAGGCTGATGAATGAATCGTATCGCAGTCGCCGCCAGGCCGTCGCCGGGGTTGTCCCGGCGGCGCGGGCGTTTCTTTGAGGTGGCAGCTTGCAGACCCGGCACAGACTCTCGTTCCTCCACGGGGATGAACCCCGTGGCGACGGAATGGCGCTTCCGGTCACCAATGGCGCGGCCGCAGACGGATAAAGCAAAATAGCAAGTGAAGATTGGCGAACTACCTTAACCATGCCTGGAAGACTGACAAAAACAGCAATCAAGGAGCCTTTCAATGGCCGGGATCAAGTCGCATTTCAAGGTTCAGACAGCGCCAGTGGCCCGAGAGGCTGCCGTTGTGCATTTCGGGAAAGCCCGTTTCACGGTGCTTTTCGACCGCCTGCTTCGTCTGGAGTACGACCGGGACAAGCGCTTCGAGGATCGCCCCAGTCTGGCGGTCTGGCATCGCGACCAGCCGGTGCCCGAGTTCGAGGTGGCGCGCGAAGGGCAAAGGCTGACGGTCGCGACGGCGGCTCTCAAGTTGACCTATCTGGACTCGCCTCGGGGGTTCGCGCCGGAGACCCTGCGGATCGAGCTTAAGCAGACGGGCGCGATCTGGCGCTTTGGCGACCGCGATCCGGTCAATTTGGGAGGCACAGTGCGCACGGTCGACGGCAAGGACGGGCCGGTGCCTCTGTCCGAGGGGCTGGTTTCGCGTTCCGGCTGGAGCCTGCTCGACGATTCCGGCATGCCGGTGCTGGGTCGGGATTCGTGGGTCGAGGCGCGGTCCGGCGAGGCGCTCGACTTGTATTTCCTCGGCTATGCCAGCGACTATCGCCAATGCCTTCGCGACTTCTTTGCGATCAGCGGGCGGCCACCGCTGGTTCCGCGCTGGGTTCTGGGCAATTGGTGGTCGCGCTACTGGCACTACCGGCAGGAGGAGCTGATCGAGCTGATGTCCCGTTTTCGCGAGGAGCGCATTCCCATGTCGGTCTGCGTCATCGATATGGACTGGCATTTGGTCGACAACGATTCCGGGCGGCGCGGCTGGACCGGCTACACCTGGAATCGCGATTTGTTTCCGCAGGTCGAGGATTTTATGCATCGCCTGCATGATGACTTTGGAGTGAAGGCCACGCTCAATCTGCATCCGCATGACGGGGTCTGGCCGCACGAGGAGGCCTACGGGCGGATGGCCCGGCACATGGGGGTGGATCCGGATAGTCGCGAGGGGGTTCCGTTCGCGATCGCCGATCCGCACTTTGCCGACGGCTATTTCCGCTTTCTGCACCATCCGCACGAGGACATCGGGGTCGACTTTTGGTGGATGGACTGGCAGCAGGGCCATGAGACGCCGATTCCCCGGCTCGATCCTCTATGGTGGCTGAATCATCTGCATTATCTGGACAGCGGTCGCGACGGCGCAAAGCGACCGATCGGGTTCTCTCGCTGGGCCGGCTATGGCAACCAGCGCTATCCGATCGGGTTTTCCGGGGATGCGGTGGTCAGTTGGGAGTCTCTGGCCTTTCAGCCGTATATGACGGCGACCGCCGCCAATGTCGGCTGCACCTGGTGGAGCCACGACATTGGCGGCCATTTTCATGGGGTGGAGGATCCCGAGCTGCTGGTGCGGTGGTTGCAGTTCGGGGTGTTTTCGCCGATTACCAGGCTGCATTGCGCCAAGGGCGAGTTGCGGGATCGTCATCCCTGGGGCAAGGGGGTTGAAACCCTGGAGGCGGCGCGCGAGTATTTGCGCTTGCGCCATGCCCTGATTCCATATCTGTACAGCGAGGCGCGCAGGCTGGCGCAAGTTGGCGATTCGCTGTGCCGGCCGATGTACCACGACTATCCCGGGGAAGAGGCGGCCTACTGGTCGGTTCAGCAATACCTCTTCGGCAGTCAGTTGCTGGTTGCGCCGTTGGTCGAGTCGCGCGACCGGCATACCGGCATGAGTCGTCAGGCGGTCTGGCTGCCGGACGGAGTATGGCATGACTTCTTTACAGGTGAAAAGCTGGCCGGCGGCGGCTGGCGGGCGGTCTACGGGGAGTTGGAGGAGATGCCGGTGTTTGCCAGAGCCGGCGCGATTGTTCCGATGGCGACTCGGGCGGAGGAAGGCGCGGCCGCCCGCCCCGGCGCCATGGAGCTTCGGATTTTCGCGGGCGCCGACAATGCCTACGAGCTGTATGAGGACGACGGCGAGACGGTGGCCTGCCGCGACGGCGACTTTCAAGTCACGCGCATCAGCCAGGTTTGGCGGGGAAGCGCGACGACGATCACGATTGAACCGCAGCCCGGCAGGCCGGGCCAGAGCGTTCCGGCGCAGCGGCTTTGGACGGTTGTGGTGACGGGAATCGTCGAGCCGGAAGCGGTTTCCGCAATGGGGCTCGGGAACGGTCGGATCTTGAAGACGGCCATGGCCTATGACGCGGCGACGGAAAGCCTGCGGCTCGAACTGCCCGCCATGGCCAATGATTGCGCCTGCAAGATCGAGCTGCGCCGTCAGACCGGGCTGGCGGCCGGGCGCGACCGGAGTTTGGAGAAATGCGAGAAATGGCTCTACCGTTTCCGGCTGGCCGAATCCCTGAAGGAACGTATGCTTGGTCTGCTCAGGGAGGGAGGGGCGGTGCGGGAGATCGCGGCCTTTGGCGCTTTTGCGGCTCCGACCAGTATCGTTGTCTGTCTGGCGGAGACCCTGGGCGGGATCGGAATGCATGCGGTCGAGTGTGTGGCGGACGAGCCTTTTATCCTGATTTGGAATCGCGGTTGCGACGATCGATTTCATTTCAAGTATTGTCGGCGCGACGCCGGCCGCGTGATCGAAGAGCCGGTTCCGGAGTTCGCGGCGATCTCCCTGCGATCCCGCGGCTCGGCCTGCGAGATCGCCAGGCTGCCTTCGCGCGCACCGTGGGCGCTTGGCCTGTATTGCGATGACGTTCTGCTGGCGCGTCTGGCCGGAGACCATGGCGCCCTGGACGAGGCAAGGCATCGGTTGTTGCAATGAATCGCAGTCGCCGTCGGGGTTGTCCC
>SLSR01000241.1 GCA_007130365.1 Lentisphaeria bacterium | reverse complement strand
GAACGCCAATGGCGGTCAATTCACGGCGGTCAGTGAGCGTGACCTGAAAATCACCCGCAACACCATCAACGAGAATCCTCCCGTCGCCATTGCAGAAAGCAACCTGGCCACTTTATATGCATCCGAGCGCTACTCTGTGGACGGCTACCTTATCGCCGCCAGCAAAGGAAGCTACATGCTGCGCTTGCATTTTTCAGAAAATCATGAGCCCATCGCACCCGGAGAACGTCGATTTGATGTTTTTGTAAACGGCGAGCGGGTCATTCAAAACCTGGATGTTCTGGCCGAAGCTGGTGGGCACGGCAGGCCCCTGGTCAAGGAGATCAAGGGAATTCAGCCCCGATTGTCGGGAAACGAAGATATCGGTGATGCAGACGCAGGCCGGATTCTCATAGAATTCAAGCGCCCGATCCAAAGCAGGCAACTGCCGATGATCAATGCCATTGAGGTCATCCGCGAGGGATGAGCATCCGGGTCGCCGACCGATGCAGAAACTCTTACACCAATTCATCAATCGAGATTAAGCCATGCCCTGTCAAAATCCCCCACTGTTGCGTTCCTTCGTCATGCTCTTGATTTTCGCGCTCGCACAAGCGTTTTCTTTGGGTGACGTCCTTGTCAGGAATGGTGATTTCGTCGGTGCGGAAGGCAAGAAGATCCCTGGCTGGGAGGTTGCCGGCGACTGGGTTCAAGTGGAGGCACGGCAGGAGAATGGGGAGCACTTTGTCCGGATTCGCAACACCAATCCCCAGGGAGTGCATAACTTCTCTCAAACCATCGATCTGCCGCCGCTAGCAAGGACCTTGTTGATCGTCGCCGATATGCGGTCGAACAACATCCAGCCGGCCAACCACCCCTGGGAAACCGCCCGCGTCAATCTCCAGTTCCTGGATGAGGAAGGCAGGAACATGCAGATTCACGGTGCGGCACCGATCCTTACCGAGCCAACCGATGGGTGGCAACGCATCTCGGTCGTCCGTGAAGTTCCCGATGGTGCGCGAAGCCTACGCCTGCAACCCGGCATCTGGCTGGGGATAGGCGAGGTCGATTTCAAGCATATCAGGGTCGATGTCACAGCAGAAGCACAGCCGCCGGTGGAGATTCCGGAACCCGAACTTCTGACAGATGAACAAATCGCGCGTATTTTGCCGCCCTCGCTCCGCCGAGTCTGGCGAGAAGCAACCCCCACTTCGCAGGGTGAACATCGCGCGACCTTGGACCTGAGTGGCTACTGGTTGTTCGCGCCGGGCTCGGAATTGCCCGAGCAAGAAGAAGGCTGGGGCCTGCTCCGCGTACCGGCAAGCTGGCGGCCGCCACCTGAGTGGGCCTGGAATCCGCCCACTGGCTGGCAACGGTCGACGGGAAACCCGTTTGTTATGCGAGGCGGCAAGTCTCCGGCCTGGCAGGACTTCAACAGCATTAACGAGACCGAGGCATGGTATGCCAGGGCCTTCATCGCGCCTGAAACCTGGCAGACGGGCCGGGTCCTACTCCAACTGCAACGGGTTGGCACCGACGCGACTGTCTTTGTCAATGGCCGAATTATCGAGGAAGTCATCGCCGCCCATGGCGGGCAGGTTGACATCACTGAGCAGATCGAGCCCGGCCGACTAAACACCATTCACGTTTACGTTCGGGTATTGCGCCCCACGGGGCGCGCTCGCCGGTTGATGGGCACTGGCACCGACGATGTCGTGGACACAACCGTCGCCAACCGCGGACTGGTCGGCGAGGTGACGCTGCACCACCAGCCAAGGCAACGGATCATCGAATCCGCCTGGGTGGAAACATCGGTTGTAAATCGGGAATTGACTCTTCGTCTGCAAGCGGCCGCGGCGATTGCAGATGCTGAGATTGACATCAAGGCAATCATCAGTGATTGGCGCACCGGCGAGCAAGTGGCGCAATTTACGGGGCAAATCGCCCCGGGCGATAGCGGTAATGTCGCCGAGTTGCATTGGAACTGGCCGGATGCCCGGCTATGGTCGCCGGAGAATCCGCATCTCTATCAATTGGCATTGATGGCGACCCATAACGACATGCAGGACTCCGACAGCATTCGTTTCGGCTTTCGGGAATTCGAGATTCGCGGCCGGGACTTCTATCTCAACGATCAACTTTATAAACTGCGCCCCTTCGGGCAAAGCCTTCTCACCGGATTAACATTGGACAGCGGGTTCCCCGTGTCCAGGGAAATGATCCGAACCTATATTCGGGAACGGAAGGATTTAAACGGAAATCTTCTGCAATTTTGGCCCAGTAATCCTCTGGCGCGGGGAGCTGTGATCCGGCAACAAGCAGCGGCTCAAATCGCCGACGAAGAAGGGCTGCTGATCGCCGGCGTGATGCCCCATCTCGAAGAATATCTCAACGATTGGGGCGGACTGAGCCCGGCGGGCTGGAGCTGGCCGGACTGGGCGACCCGCGATGGGTTCCTGAGTCTGTTGACCGATGACGCCGGCAATCGCACCGTGCAGTTCAGAACCCAAAGCATTCAGGCGGCAAACAGTATCGTCAACACCACGGAACTGCAGCCGGAATGGACAACTATAACGGTCTACGCCCGGGTTCAGGCGGACTTCGAGCAAGTGGGCGAACAGCCTCGGAGCGGGGCGGGCGTTAACCTGAGGTTTCGCGACGCTGCCGGTCAGGATATCGACTCCGACGTTAATAGCCCATATCTTGGCGAAACCAGCCAGGGATGGACCACGATGCAAGCGGAAATCCCCATTCCCTCGGGAGCCCGGCAACTCGCCGTCAGCCCCGGTGTATGGCGGGCAGCCGGCATTGTGCAATTCGACAAAATCATGATTCTGGCGGATGGCGAGACGGAACTTTCGTTCAATGGTGCTTTTCAAAAGCTTCATGAATCCGATGCCAGGCAACGATTGCAACAGGATGCGATGGCGCTGATCGCCGACCTGCGCAATCATCCTTCGATCGTTCTTTGGGGCTCCAGCGCCAATCTCTTTGGAAGCCCCTTGGAGCCTTGGGTGATTGGCAAGCGAGAAGAAGGGATGCGAAATTTTCCGGCCTGGTCGCGCCACCGTCGCGATCCAGGCTCAGCCGCTATCGAAGTGCTCTCATCGGTTGATCGAACCCGGCCTGTCTATACCCATCACGGCGGCGCCATGGGGGCGATCTTCACCTCGAACTTTTATTTTAACTTCACGCCGCTGCAAGACAAAATGGAATGGCTTACGGAATGGCGGGAGAACGGAGACATGCCATACTGGATTGTCGAATTCGGCAATCCCTACACACTTTCTTTCCGCCGGGATCGCGACGGCCACACCAACTCGGACACCAGTGAACCGTGGGTAACGGAGTTCACCGCAATGTACCTGGGCCCGGAAGCCTACGAACTGGAAACGGCCGAATACCGGAATGACCTGGTCGAGAACTATCGCCCCGGCGACGACGGCCACCGTTGGCGCTTCCGCCGACCACCGCCCCAGTACCAACCGGCCGTCCAGGAGCTAGTTAGCGAACATCATCGTAAGCTATTTCTTAGTTGGCGAACGCTCGGAGCATCCATGCTTCCCCTGCCATGGAGCCAGGGCATGGGGCTGCAAGCCCGGGGTTTCCCCGTCTCCGCATATCATGCCAGTGCCGAGCAAATGCGGCTATGGATGAACGACGCACCTGTCGAACTAAACATGGCCGTGAAGGAACTTCGGGTATTGTCGGGCGGCAACGGCTATGACCATCTGCCGACGATGAAGAGCTGGAGCGCGGCACTGCAACCCGCTCAGGCGTACCTTGGCGGCCCCGCCCGCCTGCCAAAGGCATGGTCCTCGGAATCACCCGAAACGGTTACCTCGCAAGCCGCCAATATCTATGCGAGTTCCCCGGTTGAACGCTCGCTGGTCGTGCTTAACGACCTCCCGAACCCGGCCGACTACGAGATTGAGGTCACTGTCCGGCTGCAAGACCGGGAAGCACCCTGGTATCAAGAGACCTTCCGTGGGGAAGTGGAATCCGCAAGCAATCAGTTGATTGCGGTCGAATTCGGTGCACCGGAACTCGCCTGCGGTCAATTTCTCCAGGGAGAAATTGTCATGGCCGGTAAAGTCGGGCCATCCACCGTCGAAGACCGCAGACCATTGTATATCTTCGCACCCGCAAGAGACGAAATCGAGGGACTGGCCCTGTACGACCCTGCGGGGACGACTGCGGAGTTGCTCGAAAAACTCGGTTTGTCGTGGATAAACTGGCAGCCCGGCAATGCCTTCACATCCCTAGTGATCGGCCGGGAAGCTCTCGCACATCGTCCCACACTGCTCTCTGAGTTGGCACCGTCCATCGAAGCAGGTGCCAGAGTGCTAATGCTTGAACCATCGCCCACCATGCTGGCCGATTCTCTCGGCTTCCGCATCGCCCATCGGATTGCCCGGCTGGCCTTTCCGGTACTCTCCAACTCGGAGATCGCAACCGATTTGCCGCCTGGCTCGCTGCGGAACTGGGTCGGGGTCAGCACCCTGGTCGAACCCTATCCAAAACACGATCAGCGCCATCCGGAAACCCGCTATGGCGGCTGGCGCTGGGGTGGCCGCGGCGGCGTCTCCAGCGCATCGGTCGAGAAACCGCATTTCAGCGCCTGGCGGCCGATCCTGCAGAACGAATTCGATCTTGCCTACTCGCCCCTGCTGGAACTGCCGGTCGGCCAGGGACGGATTGTCCTGTCAACCCTGGACTTGACCGATCATGCCGGGCAGGACCCGGCGGCGGAAATCATGCTGCGCCGCCTGCTCCAACACCTGAACGCACCCGTGACCGAGTTCGCCGCCGCGCGGCCGGTCCACGCCCTGGTCGATGAAACCTGGACGCAGCGCTTGGATGAGGCCGGCTTGATCCTGACCGACCACGAAGTCCCGAATGAAACTTCTCTGATCCTGGTCGGCCGCCAACTGACGCCGGACGAGCTTCAAACGATTCGCGACTTGGCCACGGCCGGCGCCACGATTGTTTACCTGCCGGATACCGCCATTCCCGATCAATGGAATGTCCGCCGCGAAACCCTCCCTGCATATACCGGCACCAGGGAGCCGCCGCGATTGTCGGCCCTGCGCGGGCTGGATGTCAGCGAACTGCGCTGGCGTGCTCCGCACGCCGCCGACGTTTTGGTCGGCGATGCCGAGATCGACGCTGGCGGCATGTACGCCGAAAAATCCATCGGCAGCGGCCGGGTCGTATTCCTTCAGTTCAATCCCTGGCACATCGATACCGACCAGCATTTCTACCTGCGCTTCACCAAGTGGCGGCAGGCGCGGGCCTGGTCGCAGGTTCTGGCCAACCTCGGCGCCCGGTTCGAGTACGACGCGGCGCTGTTCGCCCGGCCACCGGCCGAAGCCCCCACCGAACGCCTTGAATTGGCGGGCCAATGGCAGGCCCACCCCACCGGCCTGGTGCCCGCCACCATGCAGGAGAAAGCGGACCCGGGAATCTCCGAAAAAGCCAGGGCGATTATCGACGGCGACACCGACCAACCCCGGGCCGAAGCCAGAAAACTCCCCCAGCCCTGGAAGGAATTCGGCGGCCAATGGAGCGACCGCGACGGCGAGGCGGTGTTCGAAACCACAGTCACCATTCCAGACGAATGGAGCGGGCGCGAACTGATCCTGTCCCTCGGGGTTCTCGACGACTTCGACTCCACCCATGTCAACGGTGTCGAGGTCGGCGCCACCGGCCAGGAAACCGCCCGCTGGTGGGCGACCCCCCGGCTCTACACCATCCCCGCAGAACTCGCCGGGCAGCGCGAACTGCGCATCACCGTCCGCGTCTGGTGCCGCTGGCAGGCGGGCGGCTTCATGGGCTCGCCCGAGGACCTGTTCATCATGCCGGTCAGCGATTGGCAGGCGGCGAAAGCGAGACAGCAGGCCGCCACCGAAGAACGCGACTTCTACCACCCCGATTATATCGAGGACTTCAAAACTGGCGACAATCCATACCGCTATTATAATTGGTAAGCGGCACCGCCTAGGACAGAAAAATGAGGAGGGGGGCAGTTAGACAGAAAAATGAGGCAGGGGTCATCGGGTCATCGGGTCATCGGGTCAATCCGGGGTCACGAAGTCATGAAGTCAAGAATTTTTACAACCGCTCTATAGCAAAATCTGTGGGTAAATGACGATTATTCCCAGCCAACGAATGAAGAAGAACTCTCGCAAAGGCGCAAAGATCGCAAAGAATG
>SLSR01000022.1 GCA_007130365.1 Lentisphaeria bacterium | reverse complement strand
TCTGGTGCCGAATTTGAACTCGTCGGACTCGGGGTAGTCGTGCGTGCGATGGGGCTCGAAGATCGTGTTGATCACCCCGCCGCGAGCCGGAAACTCAGGGTACAAAACCGGCTCCCGGACGACCGGGAAAGTGACCACTTCGCCGACCCCAACCCCGAAACGGACAACCGTCCGCACCACTCCCTGGAACACGCCGTAGGTCGCGGCCGCCACCTCGCCCTCATGCTTCTGCACGGTGTAGATCGAGTTCACCACCTCGATCGGAGCCAGTACTATGTTGCTGACTCCGCGTCCCAGTTTGCGCACCGCATAATCCCCCCGGCTCCGCGTCTCGAAGGCCGAAGACATGCCGGTTGACACCATGACAATTGCGCAGACGGCACCCAACAAAACAGACTTGCGAATCATAGTTCTTTTCCTTTTTTTGCTTCTTTTAATCTCTGATCAAGGCAGAATCGAAGACTCTCAACCATTCTGATCATTGAATATACTCGGTTTTTGGGATTTGCCAAATTCCATCGGTTTCAATTTAAACCAATTCGCCGAACTTCACCATGAACTGCATGCGCCGCCGCGCATCTTCCTCGGCCTCCTTGAACAACCGCTCCGCATCCTGTGGCGCGGTCGCCTTGAGAGAGGTGTAGCGGCGTTGCCGCGCCAGGAATTCCTGGAAGTCGAAGGATGGCTCCTTGCTGTCCCAGGTGAATCGCCTCTCGCCCTCGGCAGCGGCCGGGTTGTAGCGATAGAGCGGCCAGTAGCCGGAATCGACCGCCAGCTTCTGCTCCTCCTGCGTCATCATCATGTCGATGCCGTGCGCGATGCAGGGGGAATAGGCCATCAGCACCGACGGCCCCGCGTAGTTCTCCGCCTCGAGCACCGCCTTCATCGTCTGATTGCGGTTGGCGCCCATGGCGATCGACGCGACATAGACATAGCCATAGCTGATCGCCATCATGCCCAGATTCTTCTTGCCGGTGCGCTTGCCGGCCGCCGCGAATTGCGCGACCGCCGCCAGCGGGGTGGCCTTGGAAGCCTGGCCGCCGGTGTTCGAATAGACCTCGGTGTCGAGAATCAGGATGTTGACATTGCGTCCGGAGGCGATCACATGGTCGAGGCCGCCGTAGCCGATATCGTAGGCCCAGCCGTCGCCGCCGATGATCCAAACCGACTTGTCGACAAAGTAGTCCTGCAGCTCGGCCAGGCGCCCGAGCAGGGCGGCGATCCCCGCGTCCTGTCCGTTGGCATTGGCGGCAAGGCTGCTCGCCAGCAACGCCTTCAGCCGATCCTGGGCCGCCATTGCCTCGGCTCCGACCTCGTCCCACCGGCGCAAACATTCGCCAAGCGCATCCTTAAGCTCTGGCGACACCGCCTTTTCCTCGCACAATTTGCCGGCGATCATTCTGAGCTGGGCGCGGTTGTTGTCGACCGCCAGGCGCATGCCCAGACCGTATTCCGCGTTGTCCTCGAACAGGCTGTTGCCCCAGGTCGGGCCGCGCCCCTCCTTGGTTTTGCAGTAGGGCACGGTCGGGAAAGTGCCGCCGTAGATCGAGGAGCAGCCGGTGGCGTTGGCCGCCATCATGCGGTCGCCGTAGAGCTGGCTGACCAGCTTGATATAGGAGGTCTCGCCGCAACCGGCGCAGGCGCCGGAAAACTCGAACAGCGGCTTCTTGAACTGGGCGCCCTTGACCGTGCTTTCCTTGACCCCGTCCAGGACATTGTCCGGCAGAGCGTCGAAAAATTCCGCGTTGCGCCGCTGGCCGGCCTGGCGCTCGACATCGATCGGGCTGAAGGCAAGCGCCTTTTGCCCTTTCCTGCCGGGGCAGACCTGGATGCAGACGCCGCAGCCGGTGCAGTCTTCGCAGTAGACCTGAATTCTGTATTGCAGGTCGCGCTCGTTCTTGGTCGCCGACTTGATCGTGCTGAAGTCTTCCGGCGCCTCCCGCAAATCGGGCGGGGCAATCTGCTTGGCGCGAATCACGGCGTGCGGACAGGCCATCGAGCAGATGTTGCACTGGATGCAGTTCTCCGAATTCCAGTGCGGAACCCGCGGGGCGATGCCGCGCTTTTCCAGAGCCGAAGTGGCGGTGGGCAGAATGCCGTCGTAGGACATGCGGGAAACCGGAATCGAATCGCCCTGCTGATGCATGGTCGGCAGAATGACTTCCCGGGCGAAATCCGCGGCATCGTCCGCAATCAATTTGGGCGGAGTGAAAGAGGTTTCGCCCTGATCGAGCGAAGTCGGCACTTCGACTTCCCGCAGGGCGGCGGCGGCCGCGTCGACGCACTGCCAGTTTTGCTTGACAATGTCTTCGCCCTTGGTCATGAAGCGCTTTTTGATCGAATTCTTGATCAGCTCGATTGCCTGTTCTTCGGGCAGGACGCCGGAGATTTTGAAAAAGGCGGTCTGCATGACCGAATTGATGCGCTTGCCCAAGCCGGCCCGGTCGGAAATTTCAAGGGCGTTGATATTGTAGAGGCGAATCTTGCGTTCGACAATCAACTCTTGCATGTCGCGGGTCAGCTTGCCGAAGACTTCGTCGTTGCTCCATTCCGAATTGAGCAGAAAGACTCCGTTCGGCTTGAGGCAGGAGAGCATGTCGTAGCGCCCGATGTAGGCCGGGTTGTGGCAGGCCACGAAGTCGGCGGCGGTAATCAGGTAGGGGGAGGAGATCGGCTTCTGACCGAAGCGCAAATGACTGATTGTGATCCCGCCGGACTTCTTCGAGTCGTAGACAAAATAGCCTTGCGCGTACATGTCGGTGTTGTCGCCGATAATCTTGATCGAATCCTTGTTGGCGCCGACCGTGCCGTCGGAGCCCAGTCCCCAGAACATGCAGCGCACAACCTCCGGATCCTCGGTGTCGATGATTTCGTCGACCGGCAGGGAAAGATTGGTCACGTCGTCGTTGATCCCGACGGTGAAGCCGTGGAAGCCCGAGTTGTCGAGATGCTTGAAGACCGCGTTCACCATGCTCGGAGTGAATTCCTTGGAGGACAGTCCGTAGCGACCGCCGATCACCTTGATCTCGCGGCCGGCGAGCGCCGACTTGACGTCGAGATACATCGGCTCGCCCTGAGATCCGGGCTCCTTGGTGCGGTCGAGCACCGCCACTTGCTCCACCGTCTGCGGCAGCGCCCCGATGAAATGCTCGACCGAGAACGGGCGGAACAGGCGAACCTTGATCAACCCCACCTTCTCGCCCTGGCCGACCAGGTAGTTGACCGTCTCCTCGACGGTTTCGGCGCCCGAGCCCATGGCGATCACGACCTTGCGGGCGTCCGGCGCTCCGACATAGTCGAACAGCCGATATTTTCTGCCGGTGGCCGCCGCCACTTTGTCCATGGTCTTCTGCACCAGCTCGGGGAGCGCGGCGTAATGGCGGTTGGCGGCCTCGCGCCCCTGGAAGTAGACGTCCGGGTTCTGGGCGGCCACTTTGACAATCGGTTTTTCGGGGCGCATCGCCCGGTCGCGGAATCGCGCCAATTGCTTGAAGTCGAAAAGCCCCTTCAGGGTTTCGTAGTCGATGCTCTCCACTTTCTGCACTTCGTGCGAGGTGCGGAAGCCGTCGAAGAAGTGCAGAAACGGAATGTCCCCCTCGAGGCTGGCCAGATGAGCCACCGTGGCCAGGTCGAGCACCTCTTGAATCGAGCCGCTGGCCAGCATTGCGAAGCCGGTGTTGCGGCAGCTCATGACGTCGCTGTGGTCGCCGAAAATCGAAAGCGACTGCGTGGCCAGCGACCGCGCCGACACGTGAAAGACGGTCGGCAGCATTTCGCCCGCGATCTTGTGCATGTTCGGGATCATCAGCAGCAAACCCTGCGAGGCGGTGAAGGTGGTGGTCAGCGCACCGCCGCTAAGCGAGCCGTGAACCGCGCCCGCCGCGCCGGCTTCGGACTGCATTTCGACGACCGATAATTCACGGTCGAAAATGTTCTTGCGCCCCTGCGCCGCCCAGGCGTCGGCCAGTTCGCCCATGTTCGAGGAAGGGGTGATCGGATAGATCGCCGCCACATCGCTGAAGGCGTAGGCGATATGAGCCGCCGCCGTATTGCCGTCGATTGTCGTCATTTTACCAGCCATAGATAAACGCTCCTGTTTGCTTGCAATGTTCTTTTGAACACGATTTTCGGATGGAAATAAACGATCGCGCCAGGGTTTGCCTGTCGCGAATCGCACAATCAATGCAGAAAACGAAAAAACCATTGGTACTGTAGCATCGATAGAAAATTTTTCGACAAGACCCGACACAACAAGTTGCAACCTGTCCGGCCCGGCATTACTTTGCCTTGCCCGCTTCCCTTGGGCCAAGCAACTTTACTCAGAGGTGCGCATGTCTCCGCAACCGGACTTGTTCGAATGGCTCGCCGCCATCAATCCGCCCTTCTTCGTCGGCACCCTGCTCTTCAGCCTGCTGCCGGGGGTCGGCTTCTATCTCCTGGGTTTCGCTACGCTTCGCCATCCCGCCTTCTGTCGCGCCCTGCCGCGCCACCGCGGCCTGGGAGTCGGGCTCGCCATGCTCTGCCTGGCCTGGGCGTCCGTCCATGTCGCCCTGATGCTGGAGGGGGGGATGGCCGAATATCGGCCGCTGCTCTGGGTGCTGGTTCCCGTGGTTTCGACTTTCGCCTTTTTCTTTCTCGACTTTCTCTTCGCCCGCGCCCTGGGGGGGCTGCTGCTGCTGGCCGCGACCTGGCTTTTGCACAGCGCCTTTTCCGCATATCTGCCGATGCGCCCGGTCTTTTCCGTCTTCGCCTATCTGGTCGCCGGCTTTGGGGCGCTGCTGGTCGCCATGCCCTGGCTTCTCCGCGATCTGCTGGAGCGGGCGCGCAATGACCAGGCCTGGCGCCGGTGCGCGGCGGCGCTGTGCGCTCTGTTCGCAGCCGTCTTTCTGCTGTTTGCGCTTGCCGCTCTTGGGTAAAACTTTCGCTTATTCGAGACCCCGATTTTGGCTGTCGATCTTTCATTGGAGTTGCGCGACTTCCTGGTGGCCTGCCAGGTTTCGCCGGACCGTCTGGAAGGGGGTTGCCTGCGCATGGCGCACTTGCTCGAGCTTCTGCGGACGGCAAACCAAAGGCATAATCTCACGCGGATCACCGAGTCGGATGATTTCTGGTGCAAGCACGTGGCCGACTCGTTGACCCTCGCCGCCGCCTGCCCCGAAGTCGCGGTCGCGCCCCTGCGCGTGGCCGATGTCGGCTGCGGCGCCGGCTTCCCGCTGTTGCCGCTGGCCGCCTTTTTCCCGCATCTTAAACTGTTCGGAATCGAGGCGACCGCCAAAAAGGTCGAGTTTGTCGCGATGGCCGCCCGGGAACTGCGGCTGGATAATTTGACCATAGTCCACGGCAGGGCTCGCGAGCTGGCGGCGCAGGCGGAATGGCAAGGCGGCTTCGATTTGGCGGTCGCGCGTGCTGTGGGCGAAGCCGGGCGCCTGCTGCGCGAAGCCAGGCGCTTGCTCGCCCCCGCCCGCGACAGTCGGCTGATCCTGTACAAAACACCGGAGGCGATCGACCGGGAGGCTGGGGGACTGCAGCGCGAATGCGAAAAACACAAGATGACCTGGCATCGCTCGCCGACCTTCGAACTGCCCGGCCAGGGCGGCCGGCGGCAGTTCGCCATCATTGGTCGGGCATGATAGGGTCAAGCGTGATTCTATGTTGTTTTACATTTAAATACACAGCCGTCTCATGGGATGCTGTGGTTGCATCGAAATCGGGATCGCTATCGGGATCGATACCGCCACAGACTCGATTTCGATAGCGATCCCAATCCCGACTTTGCCAAGTGGGCGGAGATTTTGAACATGTAAACATTGGTCGCCCGAACTTAACCTGCTCTAAAAACGATCTAAAAAATCGCGTCTGACAGTAAAATGCACCGGTTTATATCTCGCAAAATTCTGCCGATAATAATGTTGCGTTCGGCCGACCACAGGTGAAGGTTTTGAAAAATCAAGATTTTTTCAAAAGACGGCTTGCATTTTAAAAGGGACGGTTTAATTTATTTTTATAATCAAGGCGCTGGCCTTTTTTCAAGCTTGGAGAAAAAGTTGACTTAAAACTTTTTTTCATCCCGGAGTTGCCCAAGGCGCCGTTTGTTCTCGGCCATTTTGTAAACGTTTGCAATAAGGAGTGCGCACAATGATGAACGCAGCATTGTCCCAAGTCGAATCCGCCAAAAAAACACCGGAAACATTCCC
>SLSR01000008.1 GCA_007130365.1 Lentisphaeria bacterium | reverse complement strand
TGCCCGGCAATCATTGCCCCTTACCCTTCCCTGACCCCGCAGCAGTTGTCGAAAATCCGCCTCAGGCGGTAACCAAAGCATTGATCATGCCCCTTCGGGATCATGTCAATGCTTACTTGTTCGAATCCGGATCTTCTCTCGCCAAGCCGCCAAGATCGCAGAGGGGAGTTTCATTCAGGCAGGCCATTGACGGTTCGGGCAATGCCACGCTTCATCATGTCCTCACCGAAGTTCAGCAGGTAGCCGAGCTTCATGCCGGTGAGCTTCAGATACGTCGGAAGCTGCTTCTTGTGGGCATTGGTGATCCGCTCAACGGACTTCAGCTCGATGATCACTTTGTTATCGACAACGATGTCCGCCCGGAAGCCTTCGTCGAAACGCACGCCCCGGCACACTATGGCAATCGGCACCTGGCGTTCCGCGGAAACCCTCGCTTTCGGATCTCATCCAGAAGGACCACCTCGCAGACCGTCTCCAGCAGTCCTGGACCAAGTTCACGATGGACCGCAATCGCAGCGTTCACGATGTCTTTGCCTATGCGGTTTTCATCCATACTCTGCGATCTTGCGCCTTTGCGAGCGTCACTTCTCTTGTCTTCGAACAGTCTGATTAATTCATGCGCAACAGAACCGCCACCGTCCTGAAGCTTCGATCCTCGACCAGAGGCCGGACTCGCAAGCGGGCGAAGGCCGAATCGACAATTTCGGCCACCCGTCCCTCCTTCCAGGCAACCACCCGCGCCACCGGAATGCCGGCCGGGCCGAAACCGCCCAGGCCAGAGGTTTCGACCAGTTCGCCCACCTTATAGTCGCCATCGCGCGGCATGAAGTCGACAATCACGCTGTTCCAGTCGCGGTCGGAGCCGCCCCGAAAACCGCCCCGCAAAACGCCTGTCCCGCCCTCCCCCCGCAGCCGCACGGCCAGCCGGCAGCCGGGATCGGCCAAAGTGGCCACCATCGAACTGCGAGCGGCAGTTTCGACAATCCGCCCGACAGTCTGTTCTCCAGCCATCACCAAAGCGCCGACCTCAACCCCGTCAACCGTGCCGCGGTCGATCCGGAAACGCCGATCCCAGGATGCCGGATCGCGGGCAATGATCAGGGCGGGCAGCCGCTGCCAGCCGGTCGGCGGCGGCAGACCGAGTTCCTCCCGCAATTCCCGATTCTCATCCAGCGCCTGTTCGGCCTCCGCCAACTCGATCTGCAACTGCGCCACCCGCTCCTGCATTTCGGCGAGCATGCGTCGTTCCATCGCCGACAACGGCATGATTCCCCGCACCCCGCCGGAAAGCCAGTTCCCCGCTTGCCGCGCGCCCGCCAGCCAAGGTCGGAAAGTCCCGCCCAGGACGACTCGGACAGTCGGCGAGAACGCGACCAGAATCACCAGGAATAGCGGCAGGGAGATCGACAGGACATTGAGCCACAGCCTTCTTTTCCCGCCCTGCCCGGGCGAACTGGCGCGGGCGGCGTACCCGCCGACGGGGAGAGATGACTTGGCTTTGATAGGCGACATAAGTCAATAGGTGCAGAGACCGAAAGTGTTGCCGATGAATTTCATCGCCTGCTTGAAACGAAAACTCGCCCCCGACTCCCTGAAGGAATCGAAGTCCAGAGTGTACAGCAGGCCGTCGCGATTGTTCCACATGCGTTCGAAAACCTGTTCAAAGCGTAGTCCGATCGCGTCCCCGCCCTCCAGGTAGACCGCCGACTCCAGGTTTTGTCCGCGCAGGTTGCGGATCGTGAAGTTGGCCGATCCGAGCAGGATGCTTTGCCGCCCCGAGTCGGCCTCGACCACCCGCAGAATCTTGAAGTGCGCCTGCTCTCCGTGCGTGGCCGCCCAGCGAATCTGCAAGTCGCGGTCTTCATCGGCCTGCGCCCATCGATGCAACTGAGTCGCGACCACCCGGTTGGGCACTCCGTGCTTTCGCCTGCCGAAGGCGTCCTTGTTCGGATCCAGCAGCAGCCGTACCCGGGCGCCGCGCTCGGCAGCCTGGCGCAGCCCCTCGACCACCTTCGGATCGGCCAGGTAGAACATCATCATCTCCACCCGGTCGCCGACCTCGGCCTCGGCCAGCATCCGGTCGAGCCGCCGGGCCAGTTCAAGCTCGGAAAGATACTGCACCATGACTCGATCTTCACCCTCGTAGGGGGCTGGAGCCGCCGGCCAATCGCGCGGCCGCAGCTCCAGCTCGCGCACCAGATCCATGGCGCTGCCCGGCCCGAAATAAAGCTCGGGACGCCGCAGCAGGGAAGCTCGGGCAATGTCGTATTCACTCTGCACCATATCGCCGATCGGCCCGTCCTCCTCAAGCACCACCGCCACATTGCCGTGGGCACTGCTGGCGCTGTGCGGGTTGGCCGAGCTGACCATTGCCAGCCAGCGCCCGTCGGCCCGCCGCACCGCCGCCATCTTGCGATGATTGGCCTTGAAGTTAAGCATCCGCGCCAATTGCCGCAAGCCGAACTTGTCGGCCTCCCGGTCGAATGGATTGGGCAGGAATCCATAGTCCGGAACCGGCCCCATGAGAAAAGCCAGGTGCCGCAATACCCGATAGAATGGAGAATAGACGAAATTGCTGTCCGGCAACTGGTGCAGATCGGTCAGGACCACATGCCCGCCCGCCTGGCGCAGCGACTCCAGAACCGGCGGGCAGGCGACTTTATAGCCGCTGTTGATCATGTCGGTGACAAACAGAACGAACAGGTCGGGCCGCTGCCCGAGCCGCGCGACCAGCGCTTCCACCAGCTCGCGGCTGGTATCCCGAAAGAACTCCACCGAGCCGTCCCCCCGGAAACGGTTGATCAGAAACATATCAAGCACAATTTCCGACTCGGCCTGCTCGATCATCGCCAGGAGGGCGTCGAAAATC
Organism: Lentisphaeria bacterium; assembly: GCA_007130365.1. Lineage (GTDB taxonomy): Bacteria > Verrucomicrobiota > Lentisphaeria > Oligosphaerales > PUNB01 > SLSR01. The sequence continues at coordinate 17,930 of SLSR01000008.1, read as the reverse complement.
TCGTGTTCGGCCACTCTTTCGCCGTCCGCGTCAACCGCGGTCACGTCAAACAGAATACGGACATTGCGAGGATCTGCCGGAATCATTTGCGAAGCCACATTCATGCCCTTTAGACCTCCGGCCGTGAAATTTATCAGCAGCCCCAGGCCATAAACCAGAAGCAGTCCGGTAAAGCCAAAGATCAGCAAACGCCGTCGCCACCGCGCAAAGCGCCTCGGTCTGCCCCGGCCTGCCGCATCCCGGCCGGCCGACTTTTCCGTCCTGGCCTGCATCAAAAACATGTTCATGGCCATAACATACCATCGCAATTCAATTCGCCGAATCGGCATTGTCTGATATAGTTAGAAAAAACCAAAAAACAGGTAGTCATAATGGAATTGTACAAATGGGTTCAACCCGAAGTCGACGACCACGCTGTCTCCGATCTCCAGGTAAGCCATGACCTGTGCCGACCGCTCGCCCTGGCTCTGGCCAGCCGCGGCCTGACCGCCGAAACGGCGGCCGACTTTCTGCGGCCGTCCCTGCAAAGCCTGAGCGATCCGTACAGTCTGAAGGGTACCGAGATCGCGGCCGAACGCCTGTGGCGGGCCGCCCGCGACCGCGAACGAGTGCTGATTCACGGGGACTACGACACCGACGGCATCACCGCCGCCGTCCTGCTTTCGGCCGTGCTCTCCGAAAACGGCATTTCATCGGACATCTTCCTCCCCCATCGCATCGACGACGGCTATGGCATGACGGTTGACTCGATCGACAAGGCGAACTGCTCCGACTATTCGCTGCTGGTCACGGTAGACTGCGGGATCAACAGCGTCGAGGCGGTGGCGGCCGCTCGCGAACGCGGGCTGGAGGTGATTGTCACCGACCACCACGAGCCCGGCGACCTCCTGCCGGATGCCTGTGCCGTAATCGATCCGAAGCTGCCGGCAACCCCCGAGGAAATCATAGATCTGGCCGGAGTCGGGGTCGCCTTCAAGCTTTGCCACGCCTTTCTCAAGTTCGGGCGCGAACACGGTCTGGGCGGACATGAAACCGATCTTAGGGAGCATCTTGACTTGGTGGCGCTCGGCACCGTCGCCGACATTGTCCCGCTACTGCACGAAAACCGCATCCTGGTCAGGCACGGCCTGCCGATCCTTTCCCAGCAGAAAAAGCCGGGAATTCGCGCCCTTTGCGAATCGGCCCGACTGAACCGCGAGAACCTGAGCGCCGTCGACATCGCCTTCCGCCTGGCGCCGCGGATCAACGCTCCCGGCCGGATGGGCGACCCGGCTCTGAGCATGGCGCTGCTGACCGCCACGAGCATGGTCGACGCCGGACCCCTGGCCGACGCCATCGAACAGACCAACCTGCGCCGGAGGGAACTGGAAAACCAGGTGGTCGCGCTGGCCGAAGCGCAATTGCGCTCTCCGCGGTTGCCGCGACTGGAGGCTTCGATCGTGGTCTGCGGCGAGGACTGGCACGCCGGAGTGCTTGGGATCGTGGCCGCCCGCCTCAGTCGCATCCACCATCTTCCGACCGTGGTTCTTGGGCGCGAAACCAACGGCGCCCTGGCCGGCTCGGTGCGCGGAGTTCCGGGAGTCAACGTGGTCGAAGCGCTGCACGCCATCGGCCACTTGCTCGAGCGCTACGGTGGCCATGCCATGGCGGCCGGAGTCTCGCTGCAGCAGGATAGACTGGCCGATTTCGCGCAGGCCTTCGACCTTGCCGTCAAACGTCTGCGGACCGCGCAGGCCCAGGCTCCGCAACTGCCGATCGACGGCGAGATCGGGATCAGCGAACTGAACGATCGATTCTTCGAGCAGCGCCGTTGGCTGGAACCCTTTGGCCACGGCCATGCGGAGCCGCGCTTTCTCTGCCGAAACCTGAGTCCGGGCTGGGTGGCGCGGGCCGGGCGCGAACACAGCCGCGGCGTGCTGGAGAATCGCGACGGCCAAAGCCTTGGCTTCGTCGCCTTCCAGCGCCTGCCCGAATCCTTTCCCGAACCGCCCTGGGATCTGGTGGTGAAGCCGCAACTGAACACCTACAACGAGAAAACCCGGCCGCAACTTGAAATCGTCGACCTGCGCGCAAGCATCGCCCCGCGGCAACGTCCCTCATAGCCGTCGCCTGAAGGCATTGTGTGATTTGATTTTCCCGTTATCCCCTGCATATTTCCTGTCACAAGACGGTCAAGCCATTTTGCCCGCCACCGATTGTCCTCAACTGACTCCGGGCCCGTAGCTCAGCGGTTAGAGCAGACGACTCATAATCGTCTGGTCGCAGGTTCGAACCCTGCCGGGCCCACCACCTGTCCCTGCGGTTCCGCAATCCTTCCGCGGCAATTCGACATTCCGCATCCCCGGGACACATCGCCCCGCCCTGGTCCGCCTCAGGCGTTCGGCGCGAATAAAACGGAAAATCCTTTCTCGCCTTCGAGGCGACGGAATGCCCGTCAAGCCGGATAGCGACCGGCTATGTAGTCCTGCAACATCTTGTTTTCGTGCTCTCGGCAGGACAACTGGGCTTTGATCAAGTCTCCGATCGAGACCATGCCGCACAACTTCCCGGCGGCCACCACCGGCAGATGGCGTACTCTGTTCCTGGTCATAATTCCCATTGCATAGTCGAGGTCGTCGTCTTCCGCGACCACGACCAGGCGATGCCGGGGGGTCATGACCTCCTCCACTGTCGCCTTTCCAAGAATGCCGCCACCATTGTCGAGATGGCGCAGAATGTCCCGCTCCGACAGTATGCCGGCAATCTCCCGGTTCCGATCCATGATCAGCAGTGCACCGATTCGATGAGCCGTCATGTTCGCCAGGGCTTCCCGCAGCGTCTCGCCGGTTTGCAGAGAGTAGACCTTTTCACCTTTTTGCCTGATTACATCTTTGATTGTCATGATCAGCTTTCTCCTTTTTCGCCCCGTTCCGCGGGCGGCCGCGCATCGCGTCACGGCCGCAATTCATATTCCTTGCCCGGCTCGACCGGGGTCGCCTTGCGCACGCCGGCCGCCTTCAGCACTTGCGCCAAATTGGCCACCGCGTCCTCCTCGCCATGCACCAGGAAGACCTCTTTCAGCCGGTTCGGATCCAGGCCTCCGACATAGGCCGCAAGATCCCGATAGTCGGCATGGGCGCTGAAGGTGTTGAGAATCTTGACTCGCGCCCGCAACGGGAACTTGTTGCCGAAGATCGACACCTCCGGCCGCCGGTCGGCAATCGCTCTTCCCAAAGTATTCGCCGCCATATAGCCGACCACCAGTATCGTGTTGCGGGAATCGCCGACATTGTTCTTCAGGTGATGCAGAATCCGGCCGGCCTCGCACATGCCGCTGCTGGAAATGATGATGCACGGCTCTTTCCGCTCGTTGATCTGCTTCGACTGGCTGACGTCGGTCACATAGTGCAGCTTCTCGAAGCCGAAGGGATTCTTGTGATGATCGAGAAAGGCCTGGTGCACCTTCTCCTCGTAGCATTCCTGGTGCAGCTTGAAGATGCCGGTGGCATTGACCGCCATCGGGCTGTCGACATAGACCGGCAGCTCGGGAATCGCGTCGGCATCCCGCAGCAAGTGCAGGAAGTAGACCAGTTCCTGGGTGCGCCCGACCGCGAACGAGGGGATGATCACGCGGCCGCCCTTGTCGACCGTTTCGCGAATCACCTCGCCAAGCTGGCGCTGCGCGTCTTCGATCGGATCGTGCAGGCGATTGCCGTAGGTCGAGTCGCAGATCAAATAGTCGATCGGGGGCAAGGCTTCCGGATCGCGCAGGATCGGCATGCCCGGCCGGCCGAGGTCGCCGGTAAAGGCCACCCGGCAACCTGACTTGGGATCTTCCAAAACCACCACCGACGAGCCCAGGATGTGCCCGGCGTCGTAGAACTCGCACTGCAAACCGCTGGCCAGCGGAAAGCGGCGGCGATAGTTGACCGTGATGAAATGTCCGACCGTCTCGACCGCGTCGCGGGCGCTGTAGATGGGCGGATAGGCTTTCTTGCCGGGCTCCTTGCGGCTCAGCCATTCATAGTCCTTGCTCATGATATGAGCCGAGTCCAGCATGATCAGGTTGGCAATGTCGCGCGTCGCCGGCGTCGAGTATATGTTGCCCTCGTACCCCCCCTTCAAGAGACTCGGCAGATTGCCGCAGTGATCGAAATGACCATGGCTGAGAATGGTGTCGGAAATCTGCTTCGGATCGAAGGGCAGCTCGCGATTGCGCCGGTCGGTCTCCTCCCGCCTGCCCTGAAACATGCCGCAATCGACCAGGGTCTGCCGGCCGTCCACCGTGAACATGTGTTTCGACCCGGTAACCTCCAGCGCGGCACCGTGGCTGACAAATGAAATCGCCATGAAAAACTCCTTTCGTCTCAAGTTTCAGGTTAACAAAGGATCGGCCATTGCCAATTCGCCAAACGCAATTCGCCTTTCGACGCAGGTCGGGCAGACCAGGCACGGTCTCTCCTCCCCGCGATAGCACGACCAGGTGTCGGCGAAATCAACCTCCAGCTCAAGCCCCAGGCGCAGTTCCTCGGACTTGCGCATTCGGATAAAGGGGGCGCGAATCTCCACCGCCTGCCGGCGATTGAGCGCCAGCGCCGAGTTGAGCCGTTCGATAAAGGTTTGGTTGCAGTCCCAATAGCCGTACTCGTCCTGGGTCTGGGCACCGTAGTACAGCCCGCGGCAGTCCCGGCTTTCGGCAAAGGCGGCGGCCAGCGAGAGCAGAATCATGTTCCGGTTCGGCACATAGGTGGGGGGTTGGTCGCGCTCGCCCTCGGGAATCGCCTCAAGGTCGGGAACCGCCAAACCATGCGCCGCCAAGGCGGAGACTCCGGCCACCATCCCGCCGAGAAAGGATATGTCCAAGAAAAGATGCTCGGCCACCGCCTCGCCAAGGCTCGCAACCTGCTGCCGGGCGGCCGTCAACTCTCGAACATGCCGCTGCCCGTAGACAAAGGAAAGCGCGAATATCGGGCGGCACCCCAGGCGTTTGGCCATATAGTGCAGAAGCACCGACGAATCAAGGCCGCCGCTAAGCAGGATCGTGGCCGCCTCGCCAAGGCCGGCGTCAGGATCGGGGGTCGGCTCACACTTCTTGTCGATTCTTTGAGAATATCGGTTCATCCCACTCCATTTCGCGGATTCATGGCAATTGTTCATCCTAGAACAGGATTGTGGCTTGGATTGTGGCTTCATTCAAATATAGTACGGCTTGACGGCTTGTGCAACGCGCGACGTCGCGACGATTGAATAAAGGCGGCAGCCGGAACGTCAAGAACAATGAAGGCCGGTTTGGCTTCGCGGGTTGGCCATCCGACATCAAGGCGGCGAGTCGTCGGTCGATCACACCCGATGAAAGTCTTTGAATGCGGATTCTTTGCGAGACCGATGACGTGAACACCAGGCCGGCAACCGAACAGGAACTGCTGCAACGGGCGCAGGAGGGCGACATGGAAGCGTTCGCACAACTATTCGAGACCCAGCGCAAGCTGGTCTTCGCCATCGCCTACCGCCTCGGCGGCGCCAATGACTGCGACGACGTGGTCATGGAAACCTTCCTGAAGGCATGGAAAGCCTTGCCCGGCTTTCGGCGGCAGGCGTCGCTGCGCACCTGGCTGGCCAGGATCGCCAGCCACTGCGCTCTCGACTTTCGGCGCGGCGACCAACGGCGGAAGGCACGCTTTGCCGAACCGGAAATCGACGACAGGGGAGTTGACTCGATCGGGAAACTGGCCGATCCGAACTCGCAGGGACCTGCCGAACAGGCAATCAGCCAGGACACCATGCAAGTGATCGAAAAAGCCATGCAAAAGCTGACCGAGCCCCAGCGCGCCACGCTCGTGCTGCGCGAAGTGGACGGCCTGAGCTATCATGAAGTCGCCGCCGCCACCGGGGTGACCATTGGCACGGTCATGTCGCGCCTGTTCTACGCCAAGCGCAGAATGCGCAAATTGCTGCAGGAGTTTTTCAATGACCGATAAACTAGACAAGCGCAAATTGCGGGAGTTGCTCAAGGCCACCCACTCCCTTCCTTCGATGGCGGAACCGCAAAACTTCTGGAGCGATTTCCGGAGCCGGGCCGCCCTGACCCGACAACTGCGGGAAGTCCCGGAGCAGAGGGTCGCGGCAGACCGTCACTGGCAATGGCGTCTTTCAACCGTCGCCGCCGTACTGGTGGCGCTGCTGGCCGCCTACAGCCTGATTTCACAATGGTTCCCGGGCTCAGATCCGGGCGACGGCAAAGTCGCCGGCCAGCCCCGCCCGATCCCGTCTTTCGTGGCCTCGGATCCGGCCGACCGTCGAGTGCCGGAACTTTCCGTCGTCGAGGAGGTTGAGGTGGCTGTCGACTGCGACGGCATCCTGATCTTTCAGGATCATGAACACGGAGCCACTTTCCTGCTGCTGGCCAGGCTCGATCATTCTTAACCAACTAAAGACCGAGGAAGACAAGATGAAAACCGGAAGGCTAAGCCGAACCTACCTGCCCCGGGCAACCCTGTCCATTCTGTTCTGGGCCGCCGCCCTGATCGCCGTGCCGACGCGAGCCGAGACTCCGCCCGCCCTCCTGCAGGCGCGACTGATCGCCGTTTCCATGGACGAACCAGGTCAAGCCGACGAACGATTGCGCGACCTTCTTCCCTTGCTGCAGCGCAACCTGCGCTACACTTCATACAGCCTGGCGGGGCAGCGCGTCTTTCCGCCCCACCCGGGCGCGACGGAACAGCTTGGACAGGGCTTTGCCATGATCGTGGAAGATGTTCAGGGCGCCAGCCTGACCATGCGCTTGCGCCACGACCGCCGGGAGCTTCTGCAAACCCGCCTGCGTCTGCATCGTCGGCGCCCGGTGATTGTCGGGCCTTTCCGCAACCATCAAAACCAGGAGTTTATCATTGTCATTATGTCTCCGGAGGACAACTGATGAGTGAAACAAATGAAAGCTGCGTCTGGCGCTGTTCGGTTTGCGGCTATCTGCACGAGGGCGAAGCCGCTCCCGACGAGTGTCCGATCTGCGGCGCCAAGTCCGGCGAATTCGAAAGTTGCGAAGAGATCAGGAAAGTCGAAAGCACCGCCATTCCGCTCGCCCGGGCAAAGGCCTGGCGCTGCCTGGTCTGCGAGTACCTGCATGAAGACGAACAGCCGCCCGCCGAATGTCCGGTCTGCGGTGCCCCGGCCCATCAATTCGAGGCGGTGGCCGCACCGCAGGACGAATCGTCGAAAGCAGTCGCTGCCGCCGGCTCGCGCCGCCTGCTGGTAATCGGCGGCGGGGTCGCCGGCCTGGCGGCGGCCGAAGCCTTCGAGCAGACCGTCGACCAGGCCGAAGTCACCATCGTCTCCGAAGAGCCGGGTCTTCCCTACTACCGCCTGAACCTGACCCGCTATCTGGCCGGCGAAGTCAAGGCTGAAGCCTTGCCGGTGCATCCCGAGGAATGGTATCGCGAGCATCCCATCACGCTGCTCGACAACTGCTCGGTACGCAAAATCGACCCCGAGAAAGGACAGGTCGAGCTGACCAACGGCAAGACCGTCGAATATGATCGCCTGCTGCTCTGCACCGGCTCCCACCCCTATCTGCCGCCCCTGCCCGGAATTCAACTGCCCGGAGTCAAACCCCTGCGCACGGTCGAGGATGCCCGCTTCATTCTGGAGCGAGCCCTGCAGGGCGTACCCTGCGTGATCGTCGGCGGCGGCGTGCTCGGCATTGAAATCGCCGGCGCGCTGGCCCTTCAGGGAGCCGATGTCACGCTCCTGGAGAGCCATGAATGGCTGATGCCGCGCCAGCTCAACCGGGCGGCCGCCGCCAGATTGCGCCAGCGGATCGAGGCCATCGGAGTCGACCTCCGGCAAAACGCCCGCACCCGCGAATTGACCGGCGACGGCCAGGGGGTCAGACAGGTGGTCTTGCAGTCCGGCGAGCACCTTCCGGCCGAGCTGGTGGTTGTCGCCACCGGAGTCCGGCCCAATACCGCCCTCGCCCGCAAGGCCGGACTCGAAGTGGAGACCGGGATCGTGGTCGACAACCATCTGCGGACTTCGCAGCCGAATATATTCGCGGCCGGCGATGCCGCCGAACACAACGGCACCCTCTACGGACTGTGGAACGTATCGCAGTTCCAGGGTAGGATTGCCGGACTTAACGCGGCCGGCGACGACATTGCCTTCGGCGGGATGCCCAGAAGCAATTCCCTGAAAGTGCTGGGAGTGGAGTTGGCCAGTATCGGAAAGATCGAAGCCGAAGACGGCAGCTACCAAACCGTCGGCCGGGAGACCGACGACGCCTTCTGTCACTTTGTCTTTCACGACGGACACATGGTCGGGGCGATCCTGATGGATGCCGCAGCCGAATTCGCGGCCGAGGCCAAAAAGGCGATCGAAGGCAGGCAAAGCTTTGACCTCCTGCTCCGCCACGATCCGCAGGTGGAGGATGTTCTGCAGGCGATCGGCGAACTGGCGCAGCCGGCCGCGCCGTAGGCAATGCGACGCGGCGGGACTTCTGTTTCTTGTTGGCAGTTACCCAGGAATCGACCGAAGGGAGTAGACCAATGGACTTTCGCATTATGCTGGCCAGCTTTGCGCTGGTCTTCCTCGCCGAGCTCGGCGACAAGACGCAGTTGACCGCCCTCGCCTTTTCCACCTCTTCGCGCTCGCCCTGGGCGGTTTTTATCGGCACCTCGCTGGCTCTGATCGCGGCCAGCGGCCTGGCCGTACTTTTCGGCGAGCTGCTGGGACGCTTTCTGCCGGTCAAGACGCTGCATATTATTTCCGCCGTGCTGTTCATTGTGATGGGCATGATTCTGCTGGTGAACATTGCCCGCAAAGCCGAATATGAAGAGAGTCGGCCGACCGAGGGCGGGCAGGCGGAAGTGGTTGCGGGCAATCTGCCGGACGGGGAGACTTCCGGCTTCCTGTTTCGGATGATTGTCGGACAGGCCGTGGCCTTCGAGGAAAGCCTGGTCGACTACCTGGATTCCCTGGCGCAGATCATGCCGGAAGGTCGCGAAAGAAAGTCCCTGAAACTGATCGTAGCCGCGGATCGCGAACACGCGCGGCAAATGCGGCAGATGAACCGTCAGCAAGTGCAGGACGCCACGAAAAGCGCCGCGGCCGCGGCCGCCGATTTGCATGAACTGCAAAGTCGAATCCGGCAGCCGGACATCCCCCGCTTCGCGGCCTGTCGGCCGACGGCAGACCGGGAGAAAGGCCTGCGGCAGGCCGAGATCAGACCGATTCTGGAGACAGCCATAGAGGCCGAGGAAAATATCGCGGAATTCTATCTGGCACTGGCCAGAATCTCCAAGCTGCACTCGGTTCGCGACGCCTTCCGCCAACTCGCCATGGAAGACATCGAGCACGCCCAGGAGCTTTGCTCCCTGATCAACCCCGAAGGCTGAATCCACTCTTGAAAAACTTAATCATGCCCGGATGGGGCATTGCATCGTAGCCCAGGGCAGAGCAAGGCATTTTATCGGGAAACTCGGGTTGCTGACCTTGGAACAGTTCTGCATGGATTACACAGAACATGGTAAAGCGCGTTGCGTCATTCCTCGACGCGGGGCAACTCTGTCGGGGGTCGCCCATTGAGAGACCCTCATGATGGTAAATATGGGGAATCAACCCCATTGCGACAACGGGGGGGAAGAGGCGAAAGCCTCTCCCCTACCCTCTGGCCTCACCGTAGCCCCGGGCGACGCCCGGAGCCTGATCGATCCATTGATTGTGCCCTGTAGGGGCACCTCAATCCGTGCCCGGTGCTGAGCGTTGAGGAAGCCCTTCAGGCTTCAATCCATCATCCTCCCAACCCAGGGCGGCGCTCCGCTTGCCCTGGGCTACGGTGAGGCCGGGCTTCCAGCCCGCCGATGATCATTTCCACATCTACCTGGGTTGAACCACCCCGTTGGGGTGGGGCTTCGGGGCGGAGCCCCGGTACAATTCAAAAGCCCAGGGTCAACCGAAGGGCGACCCTGGGGCAAGCGAAAAACAATATTTGGCGGGCTGGAAGCCCGCTCCAAAGCCCGCATGCTTCGTCGCCGATTTCGCGGTCGATCATCTCGACCGCCTCGCGCGCCACCTCGCGACATGTTGCCCGACTCGTCGAGACAAAAACGACCAATCCTCTCAATCTTGCCGCTTGTTCCAATCAGTATGGATTAGTGCCGATTAGTGGTTGACAGGAAAGCCGGGCATCCTGCCCGAGCATATTGCCTCACCGCAGAACCAGGGCGCAATCGCGCACCCGGGCTTCGCCCTGAAACTGGAACTCCAAGACATAGCGCAGCCGCCCGCCATCCTCCCGCAATCCTTCCGAGGTGGCGGAGCGCGGCGACCATCTGCCCAGGTCCGCCAGGTTGTCGACCATGCTGGCATTCAGCCTGCGCACCGTCCCGTCGGCCGCCGTGTATTCACTGTAAAGCTCGGCAAAGCCGCTTTCGACCGCGCAATTGTGAAAGGTCGCCCGCACCTGCGCCCGCTGCTCGCGCCCCAGCTCGACGGCGGAGCTGACAATGCGGATTTTCTGGCTGGGGTTGCGTGAGGCCACCACGAAATGCGCGCGACCGTCCTCGCCGCGCTCGACCGCCACCCGCTGGCTTTCCGGATCGCCGAGCGTGAAGGCCCAGTGCAGCAAGCGGTTGTCCTCGTCGATCGGGCGCAGCTCGCCCGCTTCGAAGTCGTCCACGGCCGGCATCCCCACCAATTCGTCCCCGACTCTGGCCAGAACCGGCTCGACCAGTTCCTGCAGGGCGGCCACAGTCCAGGACGAATCAAGCTCCGCCGCCGGCTCGCTCCGGCCGCCGCGGGCGAGCGCCCAGGCCACGGCCGCCGACGAGATCAAGAAGGCACAGACCGCCAAGACCAGCAGTCGACGGTTGCTCTTCTTCAATTGCCGAAGGCTGGACTCAAGGCTGCGGACATCGCGTTCGCGGCGCACGAACTCGCTGCGGCGAGCCGGCCGGAAATCGACCATTTCCCGCAATGGCCGGGGCCGCAGCCGTTCGTCGAGGTCAAGGAAGCAACTGCTGGTTCTGGGCAGACCGCTGCGCCGCAGGTCGTCGCGATAGCCATCGATATCGAACGGCACCTTGCGGAAGAACACATCCCCCTGCTCCCGGTCGAAGATGACATAGGAAGCCCGCAGATCGCGATCGCGCGGCTGCCCGACCGAGCCGACATTGATCAGGTAGCGCTTGCCCTCCTCCCGCGAAAAGTCAAGCGGCTCCAGCCAATGCGGAACCCCGCTCCCGCCCAGCACGAACAAGCCCGGCACATGACTGTGCCCGACAAACAGGAACTGCTCGACAAAGGCATCAAAGGAAGGGGCGGCGGCCGCCGCCTCGAACAGATAGCCGAAGCCGCCGGGATTCGCGAATTGCGCATGAGCGCAGGCAAAGCCGTCGCCGCACAGCACCAGCGGCATCCTGGCGAAAAACTGCGAACTCTTCGCGTCCAGGCGCTCGCGCGTCCAGTCGATCACCTTGCGGGCGTTTTCCCCGAAGCAGTCGGGGTTCAGGCGGTCGGCGATCACCGCGTCGTGATTGCCCAGAATGAAATAATGCACATGGGCATAGGCCAGCTCCAAAACTTCGGCCGGCCGCGGGCCGTAGCCCACGCAATCGCCCAGGCAAATCAACTGATCCACCCCGATCCCGCGAATATCGGTCAAAACCGCCTTCAGCGCCTGCCGGTTGCCGTGCAAATCCGAGATGATTGCATATCGCATCAGACCAAGCCTTTCAGAGTTTCCGGTTCCGGGTGATGCCGCCATGCCCGCATTCGCGCGGGCAATCTGCTCCCGACTCACGACTGCCGCTTCCCGCTAAAAAAACATACCGCGGAATTCGCCTGAATCAGTCAGGCTGGAGCAAGGGCGCCAGCCAGGTCTGCGCCAGGCCTTCGAACTCCTCGCCCTCGTTCCGCAGGAATTCCTCGAAATCATGCCCGAAACACCATCCGACATATTCGTCCTGGCCATCCCCCGCCAGCTCCGGCCTGCCCGGCACGCCGCGCCAGGCCTTGCGCGCCTCGGCCAAGGCCAGCGCCCGCGCCTCCGGCTGTCCCTCCCTGCCGACCAGGATTCCGGCATAGGCCATTGAAACGCGCCCAGGAATCAGCGGCAAGGGGCGCAATTGCCCCGGCCAGAAACAATCCTCGATCGCGGCCAGCAGCAGTTCGCGCTCATTGCCCTTCCTTCCCCTGAATTCAATTGTCTCCACCTTGCTCGAGGCCGGCCAGCAATATATCGTGACCGGCTCGCCGTCCGCCCCCCCGCTCTCGCCACTCTCCTCGCTCAAGCAGAAGAGCAGGTGCCGAATCCAGGTGCCCAGCAGGTCGCCCTGCTTCAGAGTCGAACTCGGACGATGCAAAACCTGGCGCCGCCCGGGATAGATCCGATCCAGACTGCCGACCACGCGCAAGCTGCTTTCCGGATCATAGAAGTCGACTGCCACAGTCGTGGCTGCCGCCGGGGCGCAAGCGCCGCGCTGGCGAATCTCGCGCGCCAGGCCAAGGGCTCGCCCACCGATCTTTTCACTATAGACCAGCCGCCCCCCCTCCCCCGGCGGCAAGGCGCCGCGCCCCGCCAGCAGATCGGCGTGCTCCCGCAGGCTCTCGCCCTCGTCCTCCTGGCGCGCCGCCAACAGACGCTCGACCGCCTCGTCAACCAGCAGATACCGCGCAATCCCGTCAATTTCGAAAGGCTCCCTGTCCTCGACCGTCGTCTCCTCGGTCCGCCCCCTGAACTGCAGGCAGCGACGGATGAAAAACCTGGCGGGATGCGCGAAAAAGGCCAGCAAATCGCTCGCCGCCACCTCCCGCAAACCTTCCCCGACTGCGACCGGTCGCGACAGGCTCTGGCCTGGTTCGCGGAATCGCCAGCGCTCGTCGGTCTGCCGCAACAGCGCTTGCGCCCCCTCGTAGTCGAGCCGCGAATAGCCCATAAACCCAACCCCCAACTCTTCAGTTTCAGGCTTGCCGGATTTTTCGTTTGACCGCGTAAAATTGCGCGGACTGAACGGCTGCAAAGGATGCACCGTGCGCAGGCGCGCCTCAATCCCGGCTCCGGCCGCCGCGTCATCCGCCGCCGCCCCCGCGCCAACTGCCAGAGCCTTCACACAGTCGAACAGTTCCCCGACCAGGATCGACGGCGGCAGTTCGGCATTGTCCTTGATGCTGCGTCCGCAATAGCTGACATACAAGTGTTCGCGAGCCGCCAGCACCGCCTCCAGAAACAGATAGCGATCCTCATGCCGAAAGGAACGGTCGCCCGGCTTCGGCGCGGCCGCCATCAAGTCGAAGGTCAGACTCCGGTTGCGCCGCGGAAACGCATCGTCGTTCATGCCAAGCAGACAGAGCAGGCGCGCGGGCACGCTGCGCAAGGGCTGCAACCGGCAAAAGGTGACGCCGCCGCGCAGAAATCCCATGCCCCCGCCCAGCTCGCGCAACTCACCCTCCAGCAAATATTCCACCGCCCGCGCCGAAACCTGGTCCGTGAACCCGGCGGCCGCCGCGCCTTCGCTCCAGTTCTGCACCGCCTGCACCAGCAGCTCGACCTCCGCCTGCTCCTCCGGCTCGGGTCGGAACAAATCGTCGATCGCCGTCAGCAGCAGCCCCCGCCAGGCCGTCGGCGGGTGCGGACTCCGCAAACGGTCGGACAAATCCGACAGCTTGTGGACAAACTCGGCCAGGCGCCCGATCGCCGGCATCTCATCCTCGGGCACCTCCACGCAAGGCAGTACCTCGCCGCAAAACCGGGTGTCGTCGGCCGTCGGCCAGGCATAGCCCAGGAGCAGCCGGCGCAGACCGAAGCGCCAGGAGTTCTCCTCGAAGCCCACTCCCCCCGCCCGTTCGCGGTGGGCCGCGTCCCGCCCCCAGCGCACTCCCGCCACCGTCAGCCAGTCGCGAGCCCGCGCCACCTCGCCCTCGGCCAGCCCGGCCGCCCGCCGGATCGCACCGACTTCCAGCCAGTCCAAGACCTCGCTCGCCCTGAAGCGACTTCCGCCCAGTCGCAGCAACTCGAAAAAGGCCTTGACCAGCGGCCGCTCCTCCGGATGCGAACGGTCGGCGATCGAGTAGGGAATGAAGTCGGCACGGTGCGGCGGCAGGTCGAACACCGCCTCGATATACGGCGTGTACCGGGCGATGTCCGGAATCATCACCAGAATCTCGCGCGGCTCCAGATCGGGCAGGCGTGAGAACTTGTCCAGCAGCCAGTCGCGCAACACCTCCAGCTCGCGCCACGGACTGTGGCAGACATGGAAATGCAGCGAGTCGTCGTCCGCCGCCAGCTCCTCCAGCCGACTCGGCCCGGCCCAGTTGTCCAGAACATCGTTCTGCACCGCCGCCAGCAGCGACTTGCCCGAAGCGGCCTCGAACCGTGCCGGCAAATGTTCGTAGTTCGGCAGGTCAAGCATAAACCGGTAGAACTCGCGCCCCTGCCTGCCCCAGGCCGCCAGCAGCGGATTGGCATCCTCGAAATGCAGCAGCTCCTCCGGCACCCCGTGCTCGTGATAGCGCCGGGCGGAAGCCGCCCGCTCCTTCCCCCCCAAGGCCAGCTCCCAGTAGTCGCGACAGGGATTGAGATAATAGAAGTCGACCGTGATCAGCTCGCCCAGGGCATTGAAGAAGTCCAGATATATCGGCGGCATCGCGTTGATCCCGAACACCCCGATCCGGCCTTCCCCCCCGAGCCCCGGCCAGCCGCCGGTTTCGCGCACCGCCCGGAAAAAACGCTCGAACCGAATCGCCGCATCCTCCGCCGCCACTCCCTGCCGCTGCTCGCGCCACAGCCGAGCCTGCCAGGCATTGCCGTCGCCTAGCCCAGCCGCTGCCGCGCCCGCCGTACCGCCCCGGTTCCAGTCCAGAATCAGCCACGGCCGCAAAATCTGATACTGATCGAACAGCTCGGCCAGAGCCGCGGCCAGCCGGATCGCCCGCCCGCCGTCCTCGTCGTTGCCCAGATAGTCGACCCATTCGCCGCTCTGCCAATCCTTTTGCGGACTTCGCAGACAACGCAGAATCCGCCAGCGCGCAACCTGCGGCGTGTCCGCCGCCCCTGCGCCAGCTCCGCCCGCCAGAACCGAATCGACAAACTGGCGCAGCAGAAGAACCTCCAAGTTGCAACAGATTCCCAGGCGCGACTCCGCCGCCAACTGCTGCACCAGCCAGCGCTTCATGCCCAGGCTGAGCACCACCACCCTTTCCGGCCGCAGTGGATCGCCTTCGCCCGCCCCGGCCCGCATCGTCTCGGCCAGTCGGTCGACCAGTATCTCAAGCCGATTGCCGGTGTGTATCCGAAAAGCCACAGACAAATCCTCTTCTAAAAACGGCGGCGCAAGCCCAGTGTGTTCGCGTTGTGCCCCTCCATCATCCCGCCGATCGTCTGGTTGGCGCCGGAACGATGATGCAGGCGATAGACCAATTCCCAATCCGACCGGCCGACCAGTGAAAAGGCAAGCTCCGGCCCGAGATAGAACAGCAGGATCGGATTGCCGTCGTGCCCCGCCTTGCGGGCGCGCTCGACCCCGATCGGCTTGTCGATCAAGCTCAACCCCGCGGTCAACGAGGGCTTGACCGCCATCCTGTCCGCCAAAGTTATCCCGCGATGCCGAACCACCAGCCCGCCCCACACTTCGACCGACCAGCGATACCCCATGCGAGCCGCCAGCCCGCCCTCCAGACCGCCGGCCAGGCGCCAGCCCAAATCCCAAAAATCGCGGGCATAGGCCGCCGCCAATACGTAGTTGCTCTCATAGTCCGCCGAAAACGGATTGGCACTGTCGCCCATGCTGCTCCAGGTATAGCGCCCGGCAAAGACATAGACCGCCCGCGACAAGTCTTCATCCGCCGCCGCCCGCTCCGTCAACCCACTGCCCAGCAAGAACCAGACTGCCGCCACTGCCCATGCACATTTTTTCATGTCAACCGCTCTTTCTTGCTGAATGCGGATCGAACCTTGTCAGTCGCCAGCGCCAGACCAACCGCCGCATACAGACAGAAAAGCGGCTCCGCCACCACCCGGAAACGAGGATGCGCCGCCGGCCCCGGGCTGACCAGGAACCACAGTAGTACAGTCAAATGAAACAGCGGAATCGACCAAACCATGCGGCCGCCGCGGATCAGCCACAGCCAGCCGCCCAGCGCCCCTGCATAGACCGCCAGCAGAAGCGCGACAAACGGCAAGGCCGCCGCCAGCCAGCCCCACTGCCCGTTAAAGTAATGCCTGATCCCGGCAATTATACCCTCGCCATTGATCACCGCCAAGGTCCCCCTGCCCCCGATCTCGGCTCCGAACAGGCGGGCCAGATCGCCAAACCCCGGCAACAGACTGTTCATGCTCGAACGCAGGTGAAGCCCCAGATACTTGACCGGTGCGGACAGCACAATCTCCCGCCCCCGGCGACTCGCCCATTCGGCCCGCGCCCGCTGATCCGGCGCCGCCGCCAGCCTTTGCGTGAACTCTTCCTGCACCTCCGCGAAGGAGCGTTCAGACTGACTCGCCGTCAAGGCCGCCGCATTATAGCGGTAAAGATTGATCGCGCCGACGGTCGACACTCCGAAATAATCCGCCCTGGCGTGATTGCGCACCGACCAGAGAGCGGGCAGAAGCAAGGCCGCGCCGAGAAAAAGCAGGGCAGTCCGCCACCCGCCGCCCCGCCACCACAGATAGATCGCGAAGACCGGCAGAACCGGCAGAAAAATCACCCGCGTCAAGCTCGCGATTCCGGCCAGCAACCCCAGCCCGGCGCAAGCCAGAGACCGGGAGCGAGGGAGAACCGCGACCGGCCGCAAGTCGGACGGCGGCCGACGCCCGCCTCCCGGCACCGCCGCCAAACACTCGCAACCCAGCAGCAAACCGAGCAGAAGAAAGGTGAACAGCGTTTCGGAAAGCACCAGGCTCGCGGTCGCCGCGGCCAAGTCCGAGACCGCCAGCAGCAGCCCCGCGCACAACGGCGCGAACCGCAATCCGCCATTGGCCGACGCCGCCCCGCCCGCCGCCAGCAGACGCCGGCAGAAAGCGTACAGAACCACGCACGACCAGGCGCCGAGCAAACCCTGC
The DNA here is from genome assembly GCA_007130365.1 of Lentisphaeria bacterium. Classification (GTDB taxonomy): domain Bacteria; phylum Verrucomicrobiota; class Lentisphaeria; order Oligosphaerales; family PUNB01; genus SLSR01. The sequence goes on along the minus strand of SLSR01000008.1, from coordinate 907 downwards.
GCCAGCCCGATCCACACCGGGTCGCGCACCCCCAGCCGATGGAGAGAGGCCAGGAAAAAGGGATAGCCGGGCACCCGAAACAATTCGGCCGCGCCCGCCGCACCATACTCCCCGACCGTCGCCAACCGCCGGCTCAACTCGAGATATTCAGACGAATCCGGAGCCAGAAAACGCGCCGGATTCGACAGACCCGCCAGCCAGGGGACAAGACGGAACAGCCAGGCGACCAGAAAAACCAGGCCAGCCTCGTAATAATGGTGACTCCTCTGCATACTCACCCGCATTCCTGCAGCCTGAAAGCAACCACTTCAGAGGCAATGCACGTGCCGCCCTGCGATTTGACCCTGGTTGGCTTAGTTGCGTATTCCCAGCCCCTGCATCCCACGGGACACCTGCAAATTGACAAACCTCAATCTACCGAAAGTTCAGGCAAAAGCAAGCCTTGCCGAAAAAATGCGAAAAATCGACTTGCGCGACTTGATTCCCGCCGCTATAGTAAAAATCCGTTGTCCCACCGACGCGGGTGTAGCATAGTGGTAATGCTCTGGCTTCCCAAGCCAGCCAGGTGGGTTCGATTCCCATCACCCGCTCCACTCCCCCGAGCCGCCCCGTAGGTCGGCTATCCGAGCCGACCATTGGGTCGGACGGATTGCCGCTTCGCTGCCCCGCGACATGCGGGGTCTCTGTTGCTTCGCAATGCTCCGGCTCTACGGCTTCTCCGGGGTTTCTCCGGGGTCTGCGTAGGTTAACCTTTTAATAATCAAATAGTTAATATTTTGGCTTGCGCTGAAGAATTCTCTTAGGACGAATATTGTTGTGCTTGAAGATTTGCGCTAAGCGTATTAAGGTATGGCTTTTCTTATGAACTGAAGCTGGCGGCTATCGGTGTCGGCGAAGATCAAACCCC
>SLSR01000052.1 GCA_007130365.1 Lentisphaeria bacterium | reverse complement strand
GTGAGGATAAATATTAATGCCCATGATGGAATTGAACATAACACTCTTTTCTCAAAAATCCATACATCAGCCTTAACTTACTCAACGGCAATCACTTACTCTTTTTCCCGAAACAACCCTGTTCTCCGCACAGGATCATTCATTTTAATAGCCCTTTTTGCATTTTCTGGCTCTCCTGTTATACTGAGTTATGAGATTTTGAACTATGAAACTGGAGGCGATCCCCTTCTCGGTTCTCGGCGTTAAGGATTCGGCTGCTATTTTTTTCGTTTTTGACATAAATAGCGCAGTTGTTCGTGTTCAGCGCCTAGGTATTTTTATGCATATCTTATTTGCAATTAGCAATTTAAATTAACATGCATGTAATGCCCGATAGGTTTTCAGCGTTTCTCATGACTTCCCATGGCCCTGGCCTGGCGAACCAAGTTACGAATGCGCTGCCGGTATGCCTTTTGCCGCAGCCGCGCTTTCTCAAGCTTGTGTGCATGTGAAACGCGAGGCCGTCCGGGACGGGCGGTGAAGACATTTTCGGGCACGGTGAAAAGGTTGCGCTGGCGAAAAGAAGCTGGCGAAACGACTAGCAAGTGTCCCCTCAATGGTGTGGCAAACCAAGGTTTGTCGGCAACCCGTGTTCTGTCGCGGCACCATTTAGGCCTGGCGATATCCGTGCGGTCCGCCAGCCATTCCGCGTACGCTGCGAGATAGGCATCTGCAATATCGCCACCTTCAAATTTGCCCCGCAGTCGAATTGGAGCCTCGACAATGCAGGCGGCAAGTCCCTTTCGGGCATGTACACCATCCCGCTGAATATGGTGCTGCCAGTCACGCAGATTCGCCCCGAAATCAGCCAGTGAACCAGTCTGTGCCGCAACCTCCACCAGCGTGTGCGGGCGAGCGAAAACCCTACGCTTGTTCATCTCGCACCTCCTGGATAATCGTCTCGATCAAGGCGGCATCCGCCGGCGGGATAACATCGTCCGGATAATACTGATCGATATGCTGCTGCACTGCACTCACGCTTTTAATTTTCATTTTGCGTACTAGAAATCGTATGTCTTCAACATCGCCATCGTACCCCGGAAGTGGTTTTCGACAGGCCATCGCTTTCATCGCCAAAAGATAACTGGCGGTTGGAATCGTCAATGCCAGTCCACGGATGTCCAGTGGTAGGGGACGCATGCCTTCGGTGGGGGCTGCAAACATCTTAACTTGATCATTGATCCAGCCATCCGGCAGTTCCAGCTCTTGCGCTACGATATGAGCCAACCGCATTCCCTCGCGGGACGGTCGCACCACCGCATCCACATCCTTGGTGATCGTTCGGGAGTCATAAGCCAGCATCATCGCCGCTCCACCATAGATGCACAACTCGAGTTTCAGGCCTTGCTCCTCGGCAAGTTCGCCAAGGCGTGTCAGGGCACGCAGAATAAATTCTCGATCAAGTTTCTTCATAATTAAATAAGATAACGTGACGTTTTATTATGTCAAATTCAGAAGGTAGTCAATTGTGGTCATGTTAGTTTAAGCTACAAGCGCATACTGGGCCGACCGTTTCCATCCCACGCTTGTGCAAACAGGATATCATCTATGGGATTACGGTAATTGCTAATTATAGTATTGAGTTTTTAGCCTGTGCTTGGGAAAAATCTTAGCGGCAAAGTTGTGAACACGCAGGATGGCTTCTAAGCCCTATTATCCGACTGCTGACAGAATACCTTCCCGCTTTCGATTGCTCAGCCGTTCCACGTAGGGGTTTGATCTTCGCCGACACCGATAGCCGCCAATTTCAGTTCATAAGAAAAGCCATACTTTAATGCCCTTAGCGCAAATCGTTAAGCATAACAATATTCGTTCTAAGAGAATTCTTCAGCGCAAGCGAAAATATTAACTATTTGACTATTAAAAGGTTAACCTACGCAGACCCCGAAGAGATACAGATTTCCGTGAAGAGCCGCCATCGCAAACCGCAACTTCACTCCTTGTCTTGTCGAGAACAAAGGCCAGGTGCGGCACGCGCCTGGCGGCGGCCAGCCACTGCCGTTCGAAATCGGTCTGCAGATCGGCAATGTCCCCGACCGCGGCCGGCTCTGGCCGAAACCGGGGCAGCGCGGCGAGCAGATCGGCGGCGGCGTTCAGATAATCTTCCGCGTCGGTCGAGAAATGAAAGACTCCATTCGGCTTCAGAATCCGGACAACCCGAGCCATGAACTCGGCATTGAGCAGTCGCTTGCCGCGATGGCGACTCTTGGGCCAGGGATCCGGGCAGAGCAGGTGCAGTCGGTCGATGCATGAGTCGGGCATCTGATGATCGGCCAGCTCGAGACTGCTGGCCCGCAACAGCTCGACATTGGCCAGCCCGCGTCTCGCGACCTTGTCGGCCAGCCGCCGCAGGCGCCCGAGCATGAGATCGGCGCCAACCACCACCCGCCCGGGATAGCGCTCGGCCAGTTGCAGGAGAAAGCCGCCCTTGCCGCAGCCTAGGTCGAGTTCGACGGCAGGCTTCGGCGACCGTTCGAAGCATGGATCGACGATCCGGTAGCGGTTGGTCAGAATATGCAGCAAGCGAAGCGTCCTCCTGGTGTGCCCCCGGCTCTGGGGGAATTGCAGAATGGGCGAATCGAGTCGGCCGCAGGTTCTGAGCCTGCCCCGACCAGGCTGGATCCGCTGGGGCGAGACAGATTTTCGCCCGCCAAAGTGCGGCTTTCGCAATTCACGCTGCTCTCGGCCATGCCCTTGCGAAACCGCAAATCGGAATCATAGTATGCGCCTTTAACCCGCTTCCGGGATTGTCCGGCTCAACTTAAACATCAAACAACGAATAGCAAACAATCCATGATCATCCTTAAAATGAACCGATTGATCGAGCGGCACGGCAAACTGGCCTTGGTGATTATCGCGCTCGCCGTAGTCATACCGTTTGTCTTCATGTGGGGTCCGCACAGTGTCTTCGACGGCACGGCTCGCCGTCGCGAAGTGCGCAACGCCGGCACCATGTTCGGCGAACCGATTGAATTTCCCGTGCTGATTCGGCAGTTGCGATTTATCCAGCTGCAACTGCTGCAAAGCCAGGGTCGCCTGGTTCAGATCAATCGCGGCGAAGAAGGTCAAATGATCCTGGATCAGGCGATTCAGCGCCTGCGCCTGCTGCGCGAAGCCCGCCGCCACAATCTGCAGCCGGTGGCCGAGGCCCAGATCGACGAATGGGCGAGCCGGCCATTTCGCACCGAGACCGGAGGATTCGACCGGGAAGCCTACGATAGTTTTAGTCGGCAATGGCTGCCGCACCTCGGGCTGAGCGAAAGCGACTATCGCGATTTCATCCGGGAAAGCATCGTGATCAACCGGCTTTCCGAAATCGCCACCGCCGGCGTCTTCGTTTCCCCTCTCGAAGTCGAAGCGCAACTGCGGCGGGACCATGAACAGTTCCGCCTGCTCTACCGGGGCTTCGACCGCGGCGACTTCCGCGAGGCGGCGGCGGCGGCTCTGGTGCCCGACAGTCGGGTGCGCCAGTACTTCGACGCCAACCGCGGCTCCGAACTGGGCGAGGGCATGGTCATAACCGAACTGGACGAGGCGACCAAGACCGCGATTCGCGAACATCTGCTGATCGATGTCGGCCGCGAATTCTATCAGCGCGAGATTGCCTTCATCAAGCCCCACCTGGCGGAAACCGGCGACCTTGACGCGGCTCTTGCCCGCTACCAGCGTCAATACCGCGAGTCGACCGCGCCGGCCGAAGCCGGCTTTCCGTTTACGCCTGCCGAAGCCGAGGTGAGGGTCGACCGCTACGTTCGCGCGATCTATCAGCCGGTTCGCAAAAAACTTCGCCTGGCGATCTTCGACACCCCCTTCTTCCTCGACCAGGTGGAAGTGACCGAGGCCGACCTCCGCGCCGCCTATCAAAGGGAGAGCGACCGCTACGCTCCCCGCGTCCGCGCCCGTCACATTCTATTGCGGGCGGACGAAGAGGATCCGGAGGCCGACCGCGAGATTCGCGAGAAGCTGGAACTCCTGCGCGAACGCATAGCCGACGGCGAGGATTTCGCCGAACTGGCCCGCGAATATTCCGAAGATCCGGGCAGCGCTCCGCGCGGCGGCGACCTCGGCAGCTTCCGGCGCGACCAGATGGTGGCCCCCTTCGCCGAAGCCGCCTTCGCCCTTGACCCGGGCGAGACCAGCGAGGTGGTCGAAACCCGGTTCGGCTACCACTTGATCCAGGTGGAGGAAACCATTCCCCGCCGCGAACTGGATGAAGTCAGGGAGGAACTGCGCGACCAGATCGGCATGGCGCAGGCTCGAAGCAAAGCCTGGGCGGCGGCCGACGCCTTTGCCTATGCGGTATTCGACCGCAGTGCCGACTTCGACCTCGAGACTGCGGCCGGGCGGCAAAGGCAGGCCGAAATCTTTCTCGAACTCGCACAGCAGAGGGAAGTGCGCAGCCAGGACACCGAATTCTTCAACCTGCGCCAGTTGCCGCCGGTCTTCCGCGGCCATCGCCAGGCGGCCGAGAAAGCCTACCGCACAAACTCAGAACAACCGCTGTCGGACGTGATCGAGGGCGACGAACGCTATTTCGTGGCCTATTTCCTGGATTCGGCGCCGGCTCAAATCCCGGAATTCGCCGCCGAACCGGAAATTCAACAGCGCTGCGTGAACTGGGCTCGACAGGGAAAGGAACTGGAGCTGGCCCGCCAAACCGCCGCCGACATCCACCGGGAAATATCGGAAGAGCTGGAAACGGCCGCCGAAACCATCGAAATTCTCAAGGCCAAGTTCGACTTTGCGGAAACCGCCCCCTTTACCCGACGCTCGCCCCCGGCCCAGGCCGCCGAATACCAGTGGGTGATCATCGATCATCTCGACGACTTGGAAGTCGCCACCCTGGCTTCGCCCGTCGAGACCAGATACGGCGCCTTGCTGCTCTGGCTGGCCGAGCGGATACCGGCCGACCTCGAGGAACTGGAGGAGGAAAGGGAACAAACCCGAAGCCGCCTGTTGAATCGGAAGGCGGACTGGGCTATACGCTCCTTTGTGGAGGATGTCGAGACGCGGTCGCAAACCACCCTGGCCGACAATCTGCTGTCCTATCTGTCGCGCTGAAAAACGGTCATTTTTTGGACTTGAACAAAGACTTGAAGAAGTCGGCCGGGCTCTTGCGGCTGTCGTCTAGATGCAGTTTGGCCAGGTTGATCGTCGCGTCCTTCATCAGTTTATCGTATCCCTTGCCCTGCAAATCCTCGGCCACATCGGTGGCGGTGCGCTCGACCACGTCGCCGACTCCGCGCTCGCTCAGCATCAGCACCGTTTGCCCGACCTTGATCCGGGCGCCCGGCTCGCAGGGAGTCGGCTTGTGCTTGCCGATTATTTTGCCGGCAACCACAGTGCCGTTGCTGCTGTCCAAATCCTCGACCGAATAAAGGTGACCGCGCTTGTGGATCACGCAATGCTGTCGCGAGCATTGCTTGTCGAACAGGACTATGTTCGAACCACCATCGCGACCGATTGAATTCCTCCCCTCGTGCAGAGGAAACTGATCACCCTTGTTCATACCAGCCAGACATACAAGCTTCGACATGGCCATGCTCCCTTTTCTCGACTTCCGAATCCCCGTCCTCGCATCCGGGAAACCGCAAATCGACAGTTGACGCTTGATTATGTGAAAACTATACCATGACAACAGCCGCTTTACAAGAATCGCCCGAATCTTTGGCAAACCGGCCAATTGCGCCTATAGTAAATCAATGCAATTCGCATCAGCCCGTTTGCCTGAATCAGCCAGGCTGGCGACGGCGCCCGAAAAGCGGCCAATGCGAGTCCATGTTCAAACTCAAAAAAGGCGGGATCGAAATGCAATTGTCATACGGCAGCTCGGTAGTCACGGTGGACGGCGAAAACCTCGGCTCCCTGAAGGAACTGGTGGTCGACCCGCGACATCGGATAGTAACCCACCTGGTCGTGCAGAGAGGACTGTTTTTTTCGCACGACCGCCTGATCTCGGTCGAGCACGTCAGCCATGCCGACGAAAATCAGATTGAACTTGCGGTCGACGCGCGCACCCTGGACGAGGCCAGCGCCGAATTCGACCGGGAGCAATACCTCGACTTGGAGGACGAAGAATTTCGGAATCGCTACGGGGTCGGCGGCGCGATCTGGCGACGACCGGTCGGCGAATTCACCGGAGCCGGGCTCAATTCGATCGTGCCGCCCGGAATCGGCCCGATTCCACCCGAACCCGAGGTGGCAATTCCGTCCGACGAAGTTGGCTTGCGTCATGGAGCCCAGGTAAGCACCGTCGACCAAGTCGACATCGGCGTGGTCAAAGAGCTGATCACCGACGACCACGACCGCATTACCCACCTGGTAATCGACGAGGGCAATCTGTTTACCGAATCAAAGCTGATTCCGATTGACTGGGTTCGCGGCATCAAGG
>SLSR01000254.1 GCA_007130365.1 Lentisphaeria bacterium | reverse complement strand
CGCCACGTTTCGCGTGCTTCATCGCTTCCGCACGCCGAGGCGCAACTACATGCTGAACGAACAATTGACATGTGCAGTACCTTTCAACTGCATAGAACACACCGGCATAGCCGGCCTAACCGAAATACACGAAAGAAATATGGCAAGACGCCAGTTTTGGGGCGGGCTGGAAGCCCGGCGTCATCGTAGCCCAGGGCAAGCGGAGCGCCGCCCTGGGTTGGGCGGATGATGGATTGAAGCCTGAAGGGCTTCCTCAACGCCCACCACCGGGCACGGGTTGAGGCGCCCCTTCAGGGCACGATCAATGGATCGACCAGACTCCGGGCGTCGCCCGGGGCTACGCTGAGGCCGCCCCGTTGGGGCTGCGAACCGGACGCCTTCGGCTAATCAGGGCTTCCAGCCCGCCGGTGATTTTGTTCAATGCGACCCTGGGGCGATCGGGAAATTAAATTTGGAGACTGAACGGTCTATGGCCGATCGCGCTGCCAGTCGATTCGCCGCTGGCGCGCCTGTTCAAGCATTTGCTTCAAGTCCGCCCAGCGGCCGTCCTGCAAGGCCTGGCGCAGAGTGCCGAAGTCATCGAGGAATTCATCGATCGCCGCGATCACCTGCTCCCGGTTATGCTCGAATATGTCGCACCACATATCGGGGGAGCCGGCGGCAATCCGGGTCATGTCGCGAAAGGCGCCGCCGGTGGCCAGAGCGGCCTGCGGCGAGCGCAGCCCCAGAGAAACCAGGGCGGGCGCCAGCAGATGCGGCAGATGACTGGTGCGGGCGACCAGGGCATCGTGCGCGGCCGGTTCGATGAAGGCCGGGTTCGCGCCGATTGCCCGCCAGAAATCGGCAAGCTTGGCAGCCGTTTCCGGATCGTCATCGGGAAGGGGGGTCAGGAAAACCGGGGCGTTGCGATAGAGATCTTCGGTGGCGGCCGCGAAGCCGGATTTTTCCGAGCCCGCCATCGGATGGCCGCCGACGAAATGCAGGGATCTTGCCAGCAGCAGAGGTCGCACGGCTTCGACCAGCCGCTGCTTGGTACTGCCGACATCGGTGACCACCGCACCGCCGCGCCAAAGCTCAAGGTGGCGTCGGCAAAACTCAAGGCTGGCGTTGATCGGCAGGCACACTACCGTAAGCTCGGCCTGCGGCAGGATCTCCCTGGCCTCGGTCGCTCCAAGATCGATGGCGGCTTGCGCCAGAGCCTGCTCTATGGTCTCGGCGCGACGCGCCAGGCCAAGAACATGAACCCTGGGACAATGGCGCTTCAAGGCCAGAGCCAGCGATCCGCCCAGCAAGCCGAGACCAACCACCGCGACGCTGGCGAACGGACTGTCGGAACCGCTATTTTTTTCGGTTGACTTTGCCATTGCGCTTGCCCGACTTCTTGCCGCCGCTCACGATTACGGGCTTGCTCGGACCAGCCTGGTCGTTCGCGGGCCGATTTTGCATCTGCACCTTTTTACTCTCCTGCTGCCGTTTCAGCATGGCGGCCCGCAGATCGGCCTTTTGCGCTGGCGCTTGGCCATTCTTCCGCTCCTCGCGCCGACTCCGAGTGCGCTGCCGTTGTGCCTGCAAGGCCTCGTTGCCCTTCTTATAGTGACCGCGAATCAGCATGGTCAGCCAGGCGACCATGGCCAGATCGATCAACACCAGACCGTAGGTCAAGGTGCGAAGTGTGGAGTCCAAATTGTCGACCAGAGCCAGCACTCCGAGACAATAGAGCAGAACCAACATGCCCAGGCTCATGCCGGCCATGATGAATTTCGCCTCGCGTTTGGCATAGCCGTCCATCTGCCGCTTGCGCTCGCGGATTTCGTCCTTGGCCGCCTCGTCGTCCTTGCCGGGACTGGCGGCCGCTGCCGAACCGTCGCCGGGCTGGTCGGCGGCGCCAGCCGCCGTCTGCCCCCTGTCCCGGTCGATTTCGCGAGCTTTGCGGCGGGCCTCCTCGACTATTTTTTCGGCTTCTCCAGCCGCCTTCCGTTGCTGCTCTTCGAGCTTCTTCCCAGCCTCCTTCAGGGCTGACTTCCTGGCCTCGTCGACCGCCTTGCGCTTTTCCTCTTCCGAGGCTTTCCGCGCGGCTTCTTTGATTTCTTCGGCCTGCCGGGTGGCCTTTTCGCGCATTTCCCCGGCCTGCCGGGTGGCCTTTTCGCGCATTTCCCCGGCCTGCCGGGTGGCGGCCGCCAATTTTTCCTCGGCCTGCCGGGTGGCGGCCGCCAATTTTTCCTCGGCCTGCCGCCCGAGCTTTTCCGACTTCTCCCGCATTTGGCCGGCGATCTCCTCCCGGATTTTGCCGGCCATCTCCTCCCTTTTCGATTCCGCGTCGGCCTTCGCCTGGTCAACAATCTTCCGAGCTTCCTCCTCGGCCTTTCTTCGGCCTTCCTCGACCATTTTCTCGGCCTTCTGTCCGGCCTCCTTCAGCCTGGCCTCGATGCGCGGCTGCACTTCCTCGTCGGCCGCGATCAGAATGCCCTGCGCCTCCTCCTCCGCTCGGTCGATCAGATCGCGAGCCAAGGCTTCCGCCTGCCGTCGAGCCGAAGCGATAATTTCCCTGCTCTTTTCCTCGGCTTCCGCCTCCGAAATCTGGTCGCCGTCCCCCTTCTTGGCGGCGGGGATCGAAACCGGGGTGGCGGTCTTGGTAATTGTGGTCACACTCGAAGGATCGGTTTTCTGCCGTTGCGCCATTCTGTCTTCCAAGCCGCTGGAGCGCATGAATTTGCTGCTGATCGGCTTGGCCACCTTAATGCTGGGAAACGACTTCCGTCCTTCGCCGTCGGCAGTCGGCGGCTCGGGCGATTCCTCCATTTCCGCTTCGGGCTCGGAATCCGGCACCATGGCAACCCGGCAGATCGGGCACTGCACCTCGTCAACCCCTCGGGCCACCGACATTTTGGCGTCGCACTGCGGACAACTGAATTTAATTTTCATGCTTTTTGGATCCTAAGAATAAGTTGATGTCGGCAATCTACCGCGCATCCCCGCATTTTTCAATTTTCAGTCGGCACGGCTCGTCGTTGATCATCACCGGTTCGACTTCGGCCAGCTCGCTTTCGCGCAATTCCACCGCCAGGGTTTCGCGAGCCACATAGTCACTGAACTCCGACATTGCCTGGTCGGCCTCGGTCGGCAACCGATAGTACACCGCGATGCGGTCGGTCACCTGCAAGTCCTGCTCCTTGCGCAACCCCTGAATCCGACTGACCAGCTCGCGAGCCCAGCCTTCGCGCTGCAATTCACGGTTCAGGCGAGTATCCAGGGCGACCGTTACATCCGCCTCGTTGGCCACGGTCATTCCCGGCTTTTCCCGGCGCTGCAAAAGAATGTCGTCCGGCGTCAAATCCAATCCTTCGCCAGCGGCGAAGCAAAGCCGCAAATTCTCGCCCCGCCGCAGTCGGCGCAGATCCTCGACCGGCAGTCTCTCGATCAGCGCCGCGGCCGCCCGCATTTTCGGCCCGAGTCGCGGCCCCAGCCGGCGGAAGTTCGCCTTCGCGCTCAAGTCGACCAGCCTCTCCTCGTCCGCGCCGACTTCGATCGACTTGACATTGAGCTCTTCGGCGATCATCTCGCGCATTGCCTGCAAGTCCCGACGCGTCTCGGGATCGAGCGACACCAGGAAGGCGCTGGCCAGGGGTTGCCGAATGCGCAGCCCGGCCTGGGTGCGCAAAAAACGCCCCAGCGAAACCGCCCGCATGGCATTGGCCATCCGCCGCTCCAGGTCGGCGTCAAGCAGGCCTGCGGCCGGCTCCGGGAAATCGCTCAAATGCACCGAATCAACCATCTGCGGAGTCCGCAGATTGCGCCAGATCGCATCGGTGACAAAGGGAATGAACGGCGCCGCCATCTTGCAGAAGCTGAGCAACACATGGTACAGGGTGCGATAGGCCTGCTCCTTGTCGCGGTCGTTGCGGCTTTTCCAGAACCGGCGACGGCTGCGCCTGATATACCAGTTGGTGAGATCCTCGATCAAGCCGGTGAACCGCAGGGCGGCCGGTTGCAGTTCATAGTTGTCCATGGCCTGCCGCAGGTCGCCAATCGTGCTCTGCAAGCGGGCCAAAATCCAACGGTCGAGCAGGTTGTCCGGGTTCTCCGGCGGGGCTTGCGCCGCCGCCCCATCCCCGGCCGGCCGCCACTGGTCGACCCGGGCGTAGGTGACGAAGAAGCTGTAGGCGTTCCACAGGGGCAGGATCACGGTGCGCATGCTTTCGCGCACCGCGGCCTCGCTGAAGCGCAATCCCTCGCCCCGCACCACCGGCGACGACAGCATGGTCAGGCGCATGGCGTCGGCGCCGTAGCTGTCCATGATCTTCTCCGGCTCCGGATAGTTTTTCAGCCGCTTCGACATCTTGCGGCCGTCCTCGGCCAGCACCAGGCCGTTGACCACGACATTGCGGAAGGGCGGCTTGTCGAAGAGGGCGGCGCCAAGCACCACCAGAGTATAGAACCAGCCGCGGGTCTGATCCAGCCCTTCGGCAATGAAGTCGGCCGGAAAATGCCCCTCCACATGCTCGCGATTGGCGAAGGGATAATGGTTCTGGGCATAGGGCATGGCGCCGCTCTCGAACCAGCAGTCGAGGACTTCCGGCACCCGCCGCAATTCGCCGCCGCACTCCCCCTTCAGCACGATCGGATCGACAAAGTGCTTGTGGACATCCTCGACCGGGCGGCCGCACCTCTCCTCAAGCTCGGCCACCGACCCGATGCAGACCGCCTCGCCGGTCTCCCGGTTGCGCCAGATCGGCAGCGGGCAGCCCCAGTAGCGATTGCGCGAGATCGCCCAGTCGCGGGCGTTTTCCAGCCACTTGCCGAAACGGCCGTGCTTGAGATGCCCCGGCACCCAGTGGATCTGGCGGTTGGCGGCGAGCATCCGCTCCTTCAAGTCCTCGACCTTGAGGAACCAGGTGGCGATCGCCTTGTTGAGCAGAGCCGCGTCGCAGCGCCAGCAATGCGGATAGTTGTGCTTGTGGGTGGCGCGGTGGATCAAGTCGCCCTGCTCCTTGAGCCGGCGCATGATGTCGCGGTCGCAATCCTTGACAAAGCGCCCGGCATAGTCGGCCACCTCCCCGGCATAGTTCCCCTCGTCGTCGATCGGACAGACCGAAGGCAGTCCGGCGGCGGCCGCCGCGGCCGCGTCGTCCTCGCCGAATCCGGGTGCCAGATGAACCACGCCCGTCCCCTCTGCCAGAGTGACAAAGTCGGCCGCCACCACCCGGAAGGCGCCCTCGGCGCGAAGCTCCTCGAAATAGGGGAAGAGCGGAAGATAGGAACGCCCCGCCAGATCACGCCCCTTATGGCGGCCGACCACCCGGACTTCCTGCTTCGGCCAGTAGACCTTGAGCAAAGGCTCGCCGACCATGTACGTATCGTCGCCGTCCTCCACTTCGACATAGTCCAGCTCCGCCCCCACCGCCAGTCCCAGGTTGGCGGGCAGAGTCCACGGCGTGGTAGTCCAGGCCAGAAACCAGCAACGCTCCCGCTCGGCATCGCGAAAACGCACGGTGATCGCCGGATCCTCGACCTCCACATACCCCTGATTGACCTCGAAATTGCTCAACGGCGTGGCGCAGCGCGGACAGTACCACATGATCTTGTGGCCCTCGTAGATCAGGCCGCGATCCCAAAGCTGGCGGAAGACCCACCAGATCGACTCCATATAGTCGCGGTCCATGGTTCGGTAGCCGTGTTCAAAATCGACCCAGCGCCCGGCGCGAGTGACGACCCGCTCCCACTCTTGCGTATGTCGCAGGACAATGCCGCGACAGGCCTCGTTGAACCGGTCGATGCCATACTCCTCGATCTCGTGCTTGCTGCTCAGGCCAAGCTCCTTCTCCATTTCGTTTTCCACCGGCAGCCCATGACAGTCCCAGCCGAAATTGCGCTCGACCAGCTTGCCGCGCATGGTCTGATAGCGTGGAATCACATCCTTAATCGTGCCGGCCAGCAGATGTCCGTAGTGCGGCAGGCCGGTGGCGAAGGGCGGCCCGTCGTAGAACACGAACTCCTCGCAGCCGCGTCGCGCCTCGAGCGAGCGCCGGAAAATCCCCTGCTCCTGCCAGAAGCGCAGAACCTGCCGCTCGATCTCGGGGAAGGATACATGGTTTGAAACTGCCTTGAACATAAATTCCAAATGAGCCGTAGGTTTAAAACTCAATGACAATAGAAAAAACGCCGCCCCATCCAGTCAAGCGTCATTTCCGGCAAAAATTATAATATTATGCGCATCGCAGGCAATTCAAAAGCCATTTCCGATTCCGAAGGTGCCTGTCAGGCGCCGTTTTTGGTCCGGGTTGGAAGCCCGCTAAATTTAATTTTTCCGATTGCCCCAGGTACGCATTAAACATAATCATCGGCGGGCTGGAAGCCCTGATTCGCCGAAGGCGTCCGGTTCGCAGCCCCAACGGGGCGGCCTCAGCGTAGCCCCGGGCGACGCCCGGGGTCTGATCGATCCATTGATCGTGCCCTGAAGGGG
>SLSR01000142.1 GCA_007130365.1 Lentisphaeria bacterium | reverse complement strand
CCCGAAACCTGAAACCTGAATTCTGTCACGAGCAATGCATCATTTCTGAATGTGAATTGAAACAAGCTACCCACCCAAAGTGAGAAAGAATCACAAAAAAAGGGGTTCCGGGGTTCCGGGGTTGCGGGGTTGCGGGGCACGGACGGCGGTGCCGGTTCAGCCAATAATGGCTGAGCGTTGTAACCTGGATCATTATTTCAAGCGTCGTGTTTTAAACCCTGGAAGGAACATATTATAATGATGATATCCGGTGTCGGCTGCTCTCTCATGGACTATCTTTACAATCGGGTAGATTTCGACTCGAATAATTTTCGCGCCTGCGCCTCCGCTTCGCCGGGGGACGGCGGCCTGACCCCCGGCGGCCTGGTTTTTGCCGAGGAATTGGAGCGCTTTACTGGCCGTCCTTTGACGGAGATTGTCAGCGCTTTGGTCGGCGAGCGCGATGCCGACGCCGAGAATCTGGGCGGGCCGGCCGTGGTCGCCGTGGTTCTGGCGGCCCAGCTCTTGTTCGAGACAGGAATTGATGTTCGATTTTTCGGAGTCCGCGGCGACGACCGCACTGGCGAGAGAATGCTTTCGATCCTGGCTCGGGTTCCATTATATCAGGCTCGATTTGCCGTTAAACCAGCCGCTACCCCCTCAACCATTGTGCTTTCCGACCCTGATTACTACGACGGCAAAGGCGAGCGCACATTTATCAACCGGCTCGGTGCGGCAGGGGATTTCACCCTTGCCGACTTGTCCGACGATTTTTTTGCGGCCGACATTCATTTATACGGCGCCACCGCGCTTTTGCCTGAATTACACGACAATCTTTTGACGGCTTTATGCGAGAGCAGGCGCCGCGGCAAGGTCACAGTGGTGGCCACGGTCTATGATTTTCGCAACGAGAAACGGGCTCCGGACAAGCCGTGGCCGCTCGGAGAATCGGTTGAATCGTATCATTATATCGATCTTCTAATTGTCGACCTGGAAGAAGCGCTCAAGCTCAGTGGCCAGTCCACGGCCGCAGACGCAGCCGCCCGCTTTATGGCCTGGGGGGTTGGCGCGGTAATGATTACGCGGGGGGCCGATTCAATCCTGCTGCAAGCGCAAAGCCCACTGTTTTCGCGGTTGGATTTGACTGAACTGCCGGTTTGCGCCGCCGCCGACCGCGATTTGCAAATGCGTCGGCAGCAGGCAGGCGACACCACTGGCTGCGGCGACAATTTCGTGGGTGGCACGCTTGCCGCGCTGGCTCTGGGCCTCCAATCCGGCCGCCGTCCCGAATTGCCGACCCTGTGCGCCTGGGGCGCTGCCGCCGGCGGGCTTGCCCGCTTTCAGTTCGGTGGGGTCTTTCTCGAAAAGCGCCCCGGAGAGAAACTGGCCTGCGTTAAAGACTATGTTCGAGCCTACCGCGAGCAGACGGGAATTGAAGTGCCGCTTTTTGAATGAAAGTGACTACTCAGATGCCAGGGTTCAGGGTGTCAGGGTTCAGGAAAACCAACGGATTCGGCCCAACCCCCGAACCTCGGAATCCCGAATCCCGAACTATGAATTATGAGCCCACTCTAAAAAGTCGGGATTTTCCTTAAAGCGGCCTGAAAGGCCAACATTCATCGTAGCCCAGGGCAAAACGAAGTGCCGCCCTGGGAAACAAACAACAACACCGATTGAACACTGTAAGTGTTCTTCAAGTCGTTGTATGGAAAGATGTTGAAGTGCCCTGTCAGGGCACCGATTTCTTTTGTCGTTGCTCCCAGGGCTGCCGCGATGCTCTGCCCTGGGCTACGTTGAATAAGCGCCTCCAGCGCGGGTTTTGACTTTTTAGAGTGGACTGGACTCAACCCAGAACCCTGAACCCCGGAACCCAGAACCCCGGAACTCGGAATTTCGGAACCAAGAACTAAGAACTATATGCCCATGAAAACACTTGTACAGTTCGGGGCCGGCAATATCGGCCGATCGTTTGTCGGCCGCATTTTTGCCGAGCACGGGTGGCGCGTGGTTTTTATCGACCTAGACCGGGAACTGATCGACCGCCTGAATGCCTGCGGCCAGTATCGAGTGGTGGTCAAGGATTCCGGGCAGCCTGATGAAATAGTCACGGTCGAAGGAGTCCGCGGCATTGACGCCCGGGATCAAGCTCCAGTGGCCGCCGCGCTGGCCGACGCCGATCTCGCGGCGACTGCGGTCGGCAAGAATGCGCTGCCCAGTCTGGCGCCGGTGCTGGCGCGGGGACTGCTCGCGCGGCGTCAGCTCCACGGCGACCGGCCACTGGATCTTGTGCTGGCTGAAAATGTCCGCAACGGCGGAGCCATAGTCAGGCAGGCCCTGCGTCGTGAATTGCCTTCGGACTATCCTTTGAACAAGCTGGCTGGTCTGGTTGAAACCAGTATTGGCAAGATGGTGCCGTTGATGACCAGGGAGGCTCTGGCCGTCGATCCGCTGTGGCTCTTTGCCGAACCCTATAATACCCTGATTCTCGACCGCCGCGGCTTTCGCGGCCAGCCGCCGACTATGCCCGAGCTGAAGATGGTCGATAATATAGCCGCCTATGTTGACCGCAAGCTGTTTATCCACAACCTGGGTCACGCGGCGGCGGCCTATCTTGGATTCTGTCAAGCCGGGGAGGGCGGTTTGCTTTGGCAATATCTGGATAACCCGGCGGTTCTTGAGGACACGCGGCGAGTTATGCAACAGGCCGCGGCCGGGGTGGCCGCCGAATATCCGAACGAGTTCTCGACCGCCCAACTGCACTCGCATATCGAGGACTTGCTGCGGCGGTTCCGCAATCGCGCCCTTGGTGATACCGCCTTTCGAGTCGGTCTTGATTTGCGGCGCAAACTTGGCAGGCACGACCGCATTGTCGGCGCCATGCTGCTCAACCGTAGGCATGGATTGCCATACAAGGCGATTGCCCATGTCTTGCTGGCGGCATTGCGCTTCAGAGCCGGGGATGAAAACGGCAGCCTGTTTCCCGCCGACGCTGAATTTATCGCCCGCGATCTACCGCTTGGTCTGAACTACGTGCTGACTGCGGTCTGTGGCCTGTCGCCCGATCATCTCGCGGATCGGGAAAGCATCGATACCATATTTTATTTGCAAAATGTTTTTGATAGGAGTAAAGAATGAGTTTGAAGATTAACCTCGCCTGGCATTTGGATTCGGTGGGGGATCGCAAATTGGAAAGCATGGTCGGCTGGTTCGTGTCCACACCCAGCTTTTGCAGATGCAGCTTGGCCAGCAGTTCGGCGAGGCGGTAGAGCACGGCGAGCGCCTCCTCTGAATGTCCGAATGACAGTTCGCGGTCGGCAAAGCACATCATGTCGGCGGCTCGTTCGATGGAAATGGCGGGCGCCTGCGCCAGTCTGCCCAGGGTTTGGCGGCAGGGGCGCAGTCTTTCATCGCTCCCGGCGGCAGTCAAGGCGCCGCGATAGTTGAAGCGATGCCACTCGGCGAAGGTTTCGCAACCGGCAAAGGACAGGGGGAGAAGGTCGGAATATGGTTCGACCAGCTTGGCCGCCGCCCGGTAGGCACCGCCTTCAAGCAGGCGGAGAGCCGCGCCACCGGTTTGGTAGGCCAGCACGCGGCGGGGTGAAATGGCGGTGATTTTTTCGTGCCCGGTCTTGACCACGCCGTCCTGGCGCGGACCGGATATGTACTCGATGTCGGCGATTCCGCAATCGACGGCGGCGAGGACGGCGGCGGTGGTCATCTGCTTGGTGCCGCTGGTCGGGTTGACGATGATGCGGTTGCCTGCCCGGTTGTCGGCGAGCCGGGCAAGCAGTCCGCGAAATTCCCGCCTGGACTGCAGCAGGTCGTCATGGTCGGAAAAGCAGTCTTCGGCGATTTCCACATTCAGGTCGGGGCAGGCTTCCCTGACCACTTGAGCCATAAGCCGGGAGTCTTCGTCTTGGCTGGGAACCAGGACATTGCGGTCGGCCTGGCGGAGAAGGAGAGCGTGCTCCAGGCCTTTCGCCAGATTGCTGGCCGTGCCGGCGGTGCCGGTGCCGACGGTCATGACATAAATGGCTGCCGTTTTAGCGTGCATTGGAAAATGGTCTTCCGGAGTTTTCTTCTTTTCGCTGTCTTTAGTTTATTGCGACTTTATCGATGCTGCCAAGCGGGGGACGTCCCGGGACGTCCCTTGTTCATTCTTCGGGAAGCGATATGTCTTCCGAAGGTATATCCAGTCCATAGCCCCTGCCGCGTCCGCGCGAGGGGAAAAGCGGTTCGGGATTGGTCAGCGCAGGCATTCCCTTGAGTTTGCGCTTGATGCGGTCGGCTATGCGGCGGATAAAAGCGGCGCGGTTGTTTTCATCAACGGCATCGGCCAAGTTATCCGGGTCGGCAAGGATGCGGTCGAAAGTGGTTTGAGAAGCTGGATCGGGATTGGACTCGGGCAGGGTGGGGCGGATGTCCAGGCGATGCGTGAACTCGACAAGCCGAGAAAAGGCTTCGAGGGCATTGTCGAGCGGCGGCATTTCCTCCCAGCATCGTTCGCAGAGCAGTCAGTAGAAGGTGAATTCGGCGGGACTGAGCAGCAGTCGTTCCCGATTGACCAGGCATTGGTACTGGTGGGGTTTGATTTCTATCGACAGAGGGGACAGGTTGCGGTTGGCCAGTCGGACTGTGTCCAGGAAGTTGCCGGGCAGACGGGCGTATTCCCGGCGAAAGACTTCGCGGCAGCGGACATAGGGTATGTCGTGCAGGTAGATTTTCGCCATTGCGGAAGGAAGGCGGGAGCCTTGGTAGGTGTGTTCAAGTCCGGCCTCGGGAAAATAGAATTTCGGCTGCAAGTCGAAGGTGTCGAACGGAGGATTGACCAGGACATGGCAGAGACGATCCTGCGGGCGGGCGAGCAGGGTCATGCAGAGGGCGGCCAGGGCGCTCATGGTCTTGCGGCCGCCGGCGATTGAAAAGACCACGCGGGTATCGGGGTTTTCGGTGAACTGCCGCAGGCTTTCGAGCAGGAAGTCGGCGGCGGCCAGGCTGTCGTCGGAAGTGGCGACATCCGTCATCTCGCAGCCGCCGTCCTCGGGGATCACCCGCAGGAAATCGCCGCTCCGTCCAAACCGCATCTCGCGGCTGTCGGCCTGCAGGGCGCTTCGCAGGCGCTGCCATGCTCCGCCGTCGAACAGCTCCCTTTCAATGGCGGCGCGTCCCTGGGCGGTGGTCAGGACAACCACTTTGTCGATCCGGGTCGGCGGGGTCTCCCGCGCCAGCGCCCAAACCGTTTCGGAGACGACCGCCGGACTCAGGCCGCACAGAGAGAGAAGGACTGCCTGGTTGCGGTTGGCACTGTCGTTTTCGTGATTGCTGTCGGCCATCACTCATCCTTTCATCATAGAACGACAACATGGCTTTGCCGGAAAGGCAAGACAGCGAAAGGATGGCTGGCGGGTTGGCCTGGCCGATTCATGCGGATTCGGCCATGCGCGTTTTTTTTATGAGGCATTCCGGCTGATCCACTCCGGCCGTTCAGCCCAGCGGCCGACGTTCTGCAGAATCGGCCCGGATCGTTCGAAAACCTGCATAAACAGTTTATGATAATAGCATTCTTCCGGACAACGCAGCATCGCCTCCGGGAACTGCCTCTGCCGGGATTTGGCCTCTTCCTCGTTCATCGCGCCTTTCAGCGCCTGATCCAACAGCTCGACGGTGCCGCTGCCTTCGTCGAACTGTTGCTTTTTCCGCCACAGGATATCAGGCGGGAGGACATCCTCGAAAGCCTGTCGCAGTATCCATTTTTCGATTGGCGGCTCTCCCTTCAGCTTGAACTTGGCCGGTACTTCCTGGGCGAGCCTGATCATCTCCAGATCCAGGAACGGCACCCTGCCTTCCAGCGAATGGGCCATGGTCAGGCGATCAACCCGTTGCAGGTTGATATTGTGAAGTGAGGCTACGGAGCGGCGCAGCTCCCCATGCAGAACCTGGTCGGGATCGTCGATATCCTTGTAATAGTCATAACCTGCGAACAATTCATCGGCTCCCTCCCCGGTCAGGATAACCTTGACTTCCCGGGCAGCGAGACGGGAAGTGAAGTAGCAGGGGATTGCACTGCGAACCAGATCCCGATCGAACGATTCCAGGTGATAGATGATTTCCGGCAGTTTATCCATGACTTCCTCTATGGTCAGGATGTGTTCATGATGAATAGTATCAAGATGCCGAGACAGTCGGCGGGCAGCCTGGAGGTCCCCGCTGTTTTCCAGGCCGACGGAGAAGGTATGCAGCGGCCTGCCGAGCGAACGGCGGGCCAGAGCCACGATCAAACTGCTGTCCAGACCGCCGGACAGGAAGGCGCCGAGCGGCACATCGCTCATCAATCGTTTCTCAACCGAGCTTTCCAGAGTTTTGCGAATGCGTTTCAGGCGCTTTTGTCAAGCCGCCCCAGACACCCGCTATGCCGCACATAAAAATACCTTTTCTTTCTTGTTTCCGCTTTCTGAAAGAATGTTTGTCGTCGTTTCGGGGGCTATTGCAGGT
>SLSR01000046.1 GCA_007130365.1 Lentisphaeria bacterium | reverse complement strand
GCAATTTGCCCTGCGCCAAGATAGAGGCACCAATGAAAAAGTCGTCGGTTTTGTAGTGCCACACGAAATCCGGTCGTTGTGGTGCAATGACTTATAACTCAAGTTGCGAAACTTGGGCTAGGAGCCGAGTTCGCGGGCGATCATCGCGGCCGCCTCGCGACAATAACGACCAATCCTCCGCCATCATTGCCCTTTCCCCCTTTCCGCGCCCGCAACCGTTGCATCTGTTGTCGAAGATCCGCCTCGGGCGGGAACCAAGGCATTGATCATGCCCCTTCGGGATCATTGTCAATGCTTACTTGTTGGCGATCCGTCAGATCTTGGTTCCCCTCGGTATCGGGATCGAAATCGACGCTGTGGGCCGATGGACTCCGTTCAGGCTGTCGGCCTTCTCGTAAACCCATGCAACATAGCCTATCGAAAGACGGCAGACATCCGTTTTCTCGTGTCCAAGCGCCATATCTATTCGATCCCGATAGCGATCCCGATTTCGATTTGGATTATCCCAACAAGTGTTGAACGCTGAAACCATCTGAAGTCGCCTTGCGCAATCGGTTTTGGCAGTTATGTTAAACAGCTTTGTCAACTGAATCGGGTTGGTAGCTCAGTCGGTAGAGCAACGGCCTTTTAAGCCGTGGGTCCCGGGTTCGAGTCCCGGCCAACCCACCAAGACAACCCTTTTGTCGACATCCTCGGGCAGTCGGAAGTTTTTTATAAGCAATCAGTGAGAGGTGGCAATATGAGTTTTGTTTGCGACATCTGCGGCAAGGGCAAGTCGGTCGGCGGCTCGATCACCCGTCGCGGGCTGGCCAAGAAAAAGGGCGGCATCGGCATGCACGTGGTAAAGAACGTCAAGCGCACGTTCAGCCCCAACCTGCAGCCAGTCAGGGCTCGCCTGGCCAACGGCGGGGTCAAGCGCATGCGGGTCTGCACTGCCTGTATCAGATCCAATCGCGTGCAGAAGGCCTGAGTCCGGCATCGTGCGCGAACCCGGGATTGCGCATTTTTTTTCCCGGATCCCTGGGATCCGGTTGGGAACTTGATGGCGGATCGGTTTTGCGCATCCCTTGCCTCAGGTCTGTAGCCGGGCAGAAACCCCGCCTTGTCGCGGGGTTTTTTGGTTTGTCGGAAAGAAAAACTGTGCCGTCATCATCAACGGCAAACGGATCCACACAACAAGATGTTCGAACTATCAGTCAAAGCCAGGTTTTCCGCAGCTCATCAATTGCTGGACTATCCCGGCAACTGCGCCCGTTTCCACGGACACAACTGGGAAGTCACCGTGACCCTGCGAGGCGATCGGCTGAATCGCCTGGGTATTTGCCTGGACTTTCGCGAGATCAAGCAGAAGCTTGAAATGCTGATCGCCGAACTGGATCATACCATGCTCAACCAGCACCCTGCCTTCAAGGATCAGAACCCGACCAGTGAAACTCTGGCTCGCCATCTGTTTCAAAGCCTGCGGAAAGAACTGACCGGGCAACCGGTCGAGATCGCCAGGGTGACGGTCGCCGAAAACTCGGACTTCAGTGCTTCCTACTGGGAATGAAATCGATGAAAACCGCCTTTCTTACCGGACTGAGGGAACTGGAGATACGGGAGGTTGCACGCCCGCAAATCAAGCGCGACAACCAGGTTCTGCTGCGCATGCAGTCGGTCGGAATCTGCGGCTCGGACATCCACTACTACACCACGGGACGAATCGGCAGCCAAGTAGTGCAGTATCCGTTCCCGGTCGGCCACGAGGGCGCGGCCACGGTCGAACAAGTCGGAACAGCGGTGCATCGCGTCAAGCCCGGCGATCGGGTGGCGGTCGAGCCGGCCGTTCCCTGCCACAATTGCGACCAGTGTCGGGCGGGACGCGAAAACACCTGCCGCAATCTGCTGTTTCTCGGATGTCCCGGCCAGATTGCCGGTTGCCTTTCCGAATTCATCGTGATGCCGGAAGAATGCTGCCTGCCGATTCCCGACCACCTCGACTTCGACCAGGCGGCGCTGTCCGAACCCCTGGCGATCGGGGTGTATGCCGTCAAACGCTCGATCCCCATGCCGCAGGCTCGCGTCGGCATTCTCGGGCTGGGGCCGATTGGACTGTCCGTGCTGCTGGCCGCCCGGGCGGCCGGAGCGACGGCCGTCTACGGCTCGGACATCCTCGACTATCGCTGCCGCATCGCCACTGAACAAGGCGCGAGCTGGGCCGGGAATCCGGAAAAGGTCGACCTGGTCAAGGCCGTGGAGCAGCGCGAACCGGAACTTTTGGATGTCGTGTTCGAGTGCTGCGGACAGCAGGAGGCTCTGAATCAGGCGCTTGAACTGCTTAAACCCGGCGGCAAGCTGATGATCGTCGGAATCCCGGAATTCGACCGCTACTCGTTCGCGGCCGACCTCGCGCGCCGCCGGGAAGTCTGCCTGCAGCATGTGCGCCGACAAAATCATTGCGCCGAGGAGACCATCGCCATGATCGCGGAAGGCAGACTCGCGCCGGGCTTTATGGCGACTCACCACTACCGCCTGCAGGATTGCGAGAAAGCCTTCAGGCAGGTGGAGAACTACGCCAGTTTGGTGGTCAAGGCAATGATCGACTTTTCGGCTTAACCGAAATGCCAAGCCGAATTCGCATGAGTGGTTGAAGGATTAACCGGCAAGCGCAGAGAAAGAGCAGGCACTCGTCATGGTTCTGGGCCGCAACAAGAAAGCCTATCACGACTACGAAATCCTGGAGAAGCTCGAAGCGGGCATTCAACTGCAGGGCACCGAAGTCAAGTCGTGCCGCGAACACAATGTCAATCTCAGCGAAGGCTACGCCAAGATCATCGACGGTGAACTTTGGCTGTGCAATGTCCACATCGCCCACTACAAGCAGGGCAACCGCTTCAACCACGAAGTGCGTCGGCCCCGACGCCTTCTCCTGCACAAGCGCGAACTGCGCCGCCTGCAGCAGGCGACCGAGGCCAAGGGATTGACCCTGGTGCCCCTGGCCGTGTACCTGAAGCGCCAGCACATAAAGGTCGAACTGGGACTGGGACGCGGCAAAAGCAAGGGCGACAAACGCGAAACGATGAAGCGTCAAATCCACGACCGTGAAGCGCGCCTGGCGATGGCCGGCGGCCGACGGCGCTGAACGCCATTGCGCCCCCGCCAAAACAATCTCCGCGGGAAGCCGAATCCGGCCAAGACCGCCCCTTCCCGGCCGGCAGAGCCCTGCGGCCTGCAAAGTGACAAACGGGGCGATGTCCTTATGGATAAGAATGGGAACAATTCAAAGACCGCCGCCGCCGGCCGTTCGGAAACCTCCGCAAAGACCGCCGAACCGGCCGCCCGACTAGCCGCGATCGACGACCGGCAACTGAAAAAAATGGCACGTCGCGCCAAAGCCCAGCTCAAAAGCCGCGAAACCGAATCAGGCCAACGGTCGCGCCGCGCCCGCAAAAAACGGCGGCAAAGGCGCGTCTTCATCTGGCTTCTTGAGCTCGCGGTGCTGCTTGCCGCCCTTGAATTTTTCATCCTGACCCCGCGCCGCGTCGAACGCGAAGCCAGAGAACGCCGGCTGCGGGAAGCCGAAGCCGAGCCGCCTGGACAAGGCGAAGAGCTGCCGGAGCTTGGCGAAGCGGCCGATTTGCCGGCGGGACTGCGCGAGATTGCACCGGCCTACAGCGCCGCTCTCGACGGACTGGCATCAGGCAGTCGCTCGGCGCAAATGGCGCAGTTGTCATACGCCCGCGACCGCCGACTGCCGGTGGAAGTCGAAAACTCGGTCGGCATGCGCTTTCGCCTGATCCCCCCCGGTTCTTTTCTCATGGGCAGTCCGGAGAGCGAGCCCGGCCGATGGGAAGGTGAAAAGCAGCATGTGGCCAGCGTGTCGGCGGCCCTCTACTTCGGCAAGTTCGAAGTCACCCAGGAACAATGGCAAAGCGTGATGGGCACCTCGCCGTCCTACTTCCGGGGAACCCACCGCCCGGTCGAGGAGGTCACCTGGAACGACGCCCACAAGTTCACCCTGAGGCTGGCCGAGATGGAAGGTCTGGAACCGGGCGCCTATCGCTTGCCGACCGAGGCCGAATGGGAATACGCGGCCCGGGCCGGCACCGAAACCGCCTTTGTCTTCGGCGACGATCCGCGGAGACTCCGCCACTTCGCCGCCTATATCGGCAGCAGCGGGGGGGAATCCCAGACAGTCGGACGACTTCGCCCCAACGCCTATGGTCTGCACGACATGCACGGCAACCTCTGGGAATGGTGTCTCGACATCTTTCGCCACTACCCTGGGGTCGACCTGCCCGACCCGACTCGGGGACAGTGGCGCAACATTCGCGGCGGGAACTGGAACGAGCCCGCCCGCGACTGCCGTTCGGCCACCCGCAATCGGCTGCCGCCCGACTCCCGCGGCAACCTCCTGGGCTTCCGCGTCGTCCGCCCAGTGCCATAGAACAAGGAGGGGATCCGGCGGCGTCCTTCCGCGCCAACCTACTCGGCCAAAGGACGCCGCCGCATCTATGGCCAGCGATAGAGCATGGCGATCTCGTCGCATTGCTCGCGCTTGGCGCACTTTGAACAGTCGGCCCAAACCTTCTGCGGGAACAAGCCTTTGTCGACCTGCGCAAACCCCAGTCGCGCGAACAGTCGCGGCCGATAGGTCAGAGAGAACAGGCGCAGACCCTGGCATTCGCGTGCTCTCGACATCGCCAGCTTGACCAATTCCGAGCCGACTCCGCGCCCTTCGCAGGACTTGTCGACAACCAGCGAACGCACCTCGAACAAGCCTTCGGAAAAATCGCGCAGCGCGACGCAGCCGATCACTCTGCCTCCAGCTTCCGCCACCAGGAAACGCTCGATGTGTTCCTCGATCTCGACTTGAGTTCGAGGCAATACCAGGCGACTGTCGACCGCCGGCTTCATCAGCTCCACCATGGCAGCGGAATCGGATTTGACGGCGGCGCGATAGACCGGCGCGAACGGGGATTGCGGCATGACTTCAGCGTCAGCTTTCACTGAACACGCCCATGGCTCGGAATTTGCGATAGCGATCCTCGCGCAACTGATCGCCACTCATCCTTCGCAATTCGGCAAGATGTTTATGCAACGCCTTCCGGACAAAATCGGCAGCCCGATCCCAGTCGCGGTTGGCTCCGCCCAGCGGCTCCGCGACCACCTCGTCGACCAATCCCATCTTATGCAGATCGCCGCTGGTCAGCTTCAGGGCCTCGGCGGCCCGCGGAGCCGCCGAACCGTCGCGCCACAGGATCGCCGCGCATCCCTCCGGCGTAATCACCGAATAATAGGCGTTCTCCAGGATCAAAACCCGATTGCCAACCCCGATCCCGAGCGCGCCGCCGCTGCCGCCCTCGCCGATCACCACGACCACGACCGGCACCGAAAGATTGAACATTTCGCGCAAATTGACCGCGATCGCTTCAGCGATATGCCTCTCTTCGGCGCCAATTCCCGGATAGGCGCCGGGAGTGTCGACCAGACTGACGACCGGAATCCGCGCCTTCTCGGCCATCTTCATAAATCGCAGAGCTTTGCGGTATCCTTCGGGATGGGCGCTGCCGAAATGAACCTTGACGTTCTCCGGCAGGTTGCGCCCCTTCTGGGTGCCGACCACCATGATCGGCGAACCCTCGAAACGGGCAAACCCGCCGATCATCGCGTGATCGTCGGCATAGCGTCGGTCGCCATGCAGTTCGAGAAAGTCGGTGAACAGACGCGCAATATAGTCGCGGGTGTAGGGTCGCTCGGGGTGTCGGGCGAGCTGCACTCTTTGCCAGGGCGTGAGCTGCGAAAAGATGCGCTTCCTCTCCTCCTCGATCCGATCCTCGAGCAATTTTATCCCGTGCCCCACATCCACATTCTGATTGCGGCTGAACTCGTGCAGTTCACGCACTTTCAGTTCCAGTTCGTGTATCGGCCTTTCAAACTCCAATGCGTTCGCCATAATGCAAGCCTATTCCTCTATGGTTACCATGATTCCCCTTGACGGATTCTCGCGCAACCCGGCCGGGCTGTAGCGGGGATGAGGCAGAACAGCGTACAACTCCTCGACCTCCGAATTAAGCATGCGCACGCATCCCTGACTGGCTGCGGTGCCGATGGTGTCAGGCTCCCAGGTGCCGTGGATGCCGTAGGCGGTCAAGGTCGGGTCGGTATCGCCGATCGGCATCAGGCCAAGCCAGCGCGTCCCCAGCACGTTGTCCGGATCGCCGAAGGGGATGTGCCGCCCCGGCGGCGTCCAAACCGGCTCCCGCAATTTGTTCTGAATCACAAACCTGCCGACCGGAGTGCGATCCTGGCGGCCGATGCCGACTCGGTAAACCTTGAACAATTGATCACCATCGTACAAGACCAGGGCGAAATGTTCCTTGCTGACCAAAATCGACCAGTCGCCGGAATACACATGCAGAATCATGCCGGGATAGATGCGCGAACGCTCCGGCGAAATGTTGTTCATGCGCTGAATCGACTCGACCGTCGTACCGAACCGGCG
>SLSR01000114.1 GCA_007130365.1 Lentisphaeria bacterium | reverse complement strand
TTTCAGGCGCTTTTGTCAAGCCGCCCCAGACACCCGCTATGCCGCACATAAAAATACCTTTTCTTTCTTGTTTCCGCTTTCTGAAAGAATGTTTGTCGTCGTTTCGGGGGCTATTGCAGGTGGCGGTCGATGCCGGCGGCGGCCTGGCGGCCCTGATCAATGGCGCGCACGACCAGGGAGGCGCCGAGAGCCAGGTCGCCGGCCACGAAGACCCCGGGGGTCTCGCTCATGTAGTCGGTGTCGAGACGGGGGGCGCCGTCCGGATCGGTGGCGACTTCGAAGGCGGCAAGGATGCCGGCATTGCCCGCTCGCACGAAGCCCATGGCGAGCAGTACCAGATCGGCTTCGACTTGCCGCTCCGCGCCCTCTTTCTCGATTGGCTGCATGCGCCCGGTCTTCGGCTCTTTGCGCCACTCGACTTCGCACAGGCGCAGGGCGCGCACTCGCCCCTGGTCGTCGCCGATGGCTTCTTTGGTGGTCAGGACCCATTCCCTGGTGCAGCCTTCCTGGTGCGAGCTGGAGGTGCGCAGTTTGATCGGCCACATGGGCCAGGGGGTACCGGGGTCGGGGGTCTCCGGCGGGCGCGGCAGGATTTCGATTTGTCGCACGCTTCTGGCTCCCTGGCGCAGGGCGGTGCCGACGCAGTCGGAGCCGGTGTCGCCGCCGCCGATCACGACCACATGGCGGTCTTGGGCGGAGATGGCCTGGTCTTCCGGCAGGTCGTCGCCGGCGTTGCGCCGGTTTTGCTGGGTCAGGAAATCCATGGCAAAATGAATCCCCGCAAGTTCGCGCCCCGGCACCTTGAGATCGCGCGGAACCATGGCGCCACCGGCCAGCAGAACGGCGGCGTGGGAGCGGCGGAGATAGCCGATCGAAATGTCGCGGCCGATTTCGACCGAGGTTTCGAAGACCACCCCTTCCTCGCGCATTTGCTGCAGACGCCGGTCGATCACCCATTTTTCCAGTTTGAAGTCGGGGATGCCGTAGCGCAGGATGCCGCCGATGCGGTCGGCCTTTTCAAAGACGGTGACCGCGTGTCCGGCGCGGGCCAATTGCTGGGCGGCGGCCAGGCCGGCCGGTCCGCTGCCGACCACCGCCACCCGGTGGCCGGTGGGAACCTTCGGCGGCCGCGGCTTGATCCAACCCTCCTGCCAGCCGCGCTCGACCAGTTGCAGTTCGATCTGGCGAATGGCTACCGGCTCGCGATTGATCGACAGGGTGCAGGCCGGTTCACAGGGGGCGGGGCAGATGCGCCCGGTAATTTCGGGCAGATTATTGGTCTCGTGCAACAGTTCAAGAGCGTATTGCCACTGGCCGCGGTAGAGCATGTCGTTCCATTCCGGAATCAGGTTGGCCAGGGGACAGCCGTAGCCATGGCAGAAGGGGATGCCGCAGTCCATGCAGCGGGCGGCCTGGGTCTGCAAGTCGCGGTCGGGCAGGGGCTGCTCGATCTCGGCATAGTCGCGCAGGCGCTCCTCGACCGGGCGTTTTGCGGCGTCGCGCCGCTGATATTCAATAAATCCGGTGGCTTTACCCATCGTAGACCTCCTCGGTGGCCGAGACGGTTTCGTCTTCGCGTCTGGCTTCCATTTTCATGCGTTCGAGAGCCTGCCGGTAGTCGATCGGCATGACCTTGACAAAATAGGGCAGCTGGGTCTGCCAATTGTTCAGGATAAAGCGAGCGCGCGGACTGCCGGTATAGCGCAGGTGCGCCTCGACTAGGGATTTCAGCTCGGTCGAGTCGTCGGGCTTGTAGACGCTCTCCAAGTCCACCATGTCTAGATTGCAGCGGGTGTCGAACAGGCCGTTTTCGTCGTAGGCATAGGCAATGCCGCCGCTCATGCCAGCCGCGAAATTGTTGCCGGTGGCGCCAAGCACCACGACCCGGCCGCCGGTCATGTATTCGCAACCGTGGTCGCCGACCCCCTCGACCACGGCGACCGCGCCCGAGTTGCGCACGCAGAAGCGTTCGCCGGCGATCCCGTTGAGGTAGACCTCTCCGGCCACCGCGCCGTAGCACACGACATTGCCACAGATCACATTTTCGTGCGGAATGAGTTTGCTGCGGGCGGGCGGCACGACCACGATCCGCCCGCCGGACATGCTTTTGCCGAGGTAGTCGTTGACATCGCCCTGCAGGCGCATCGTGATGCCGGGGGCGAGAAAGGCGCCGAAGCTCTGTCCGGCCGAACCTTTGAAGACCAGAGAGATCGTGTCCTCCGGCAGGCCTCCGGGGCCGTAGCGGCCGACGACCGCGCCGCTGAGGCGGCTGCCGACCGTGCGGTCGATATTGCGGATCGGCAGTTCCAGGCGCATCTTCCGGACGGTTTCCAGGGTTTCCCGGGTCATCTCCAGAAGCCGGTCGTCGAAGCATTCGGCCGGCTCGAAGAAGGCTTGGCGCAGGCAGTGCCGGGGATATTGCGCGAATTCCTCGTCGCGCAGCAGAATGCGCGACAGGTCAAGCCCCTGGCTTTTCCAGTGGTCGACGGCGGTTCGGGCGTCGAGCCGCTCGACTCGGCCGATCATGTCGTCGAGTTTGCGGAAGCCCAGGCTGGCCATGATCTCCCGCAGGTCTTCGGCCAGAAATCGAAGGAATCGCTCGACATGCTCCGGCTTGCCGGTGAACAGCTTGCGCAGCTCCGGATCCTGGGTGGCGACCCCGACCGGGCAGGTGTTGTTGTGGCACTTGCGCATCATAATGCAGCCGATGGTGACCAGGATGACGGTGGCGAAGCCGAATTCCTCGGCGCCGAGCAGGGCGGCCACGGCGAGATCGCGACCGGTGCGCAACTGGCCGTCGACCTGGATCCGGATTTTGTCGCGCAGGCCGTTTTTCTGCAGGCTTTGCTGGGTTTCCGCCAGCCCCAGCTCCCAGGGCATGCCGGCATACTTGATGGCGGTCATCGGCGAGGCGCCGGTACCGCCGTCGCCGCCGGCGATCTGAACCATGTCGGCCCGCGCCTTGGCGACGCCGGCGGCGATGGTTCCGACCCCGACTTCGGAGACCAGCTTGACCGAAACCCGGGCTTGCCGGTTGACGCATTTCAGGTCGTAGATCAACTGCGCCAAATCCTCGATCGAATAGATGTCATGGTGCGGCGGCGGCGAGATCAGGGTTACTCCGGGCGTGGTATGCCGCACCGTCGCGATATCCCGGGAAACCTTGTGCCCCGGCAACTGTCCGCCTTCGCCCGGCTTGGCGCCCTGCGCCACTTTGATTTGGATTTCGTTGGCGTGCAGCAGGTAGTCGGTGGTCACACCGAACCGGCCGGAGGCCACCTGCTTGATCATGCTGCACAGATTGTCCTGGCCGGGCCGGCTGACGAACCGGGCGGGATCCTCGCCACCCTCGCCGGAATTGCTGCGGGCACCCACGCGGTTCATGCCGGCGGCAATGGTCTCGTGGGCTTCGCGACTGATCGAGCCGAAGGACATGGCCGAACAGACGAAGCGCTTGACGATCTCCTCGACCGGCTCCACCTCGTCCAGATCGACCGGGGTTCCGGGGACAAAGTCGAAGAGGCTGCGCAGAGTGGTCAGTTGGCGCGACTGGTTGTTGATCGCGTCCGCGTAGTCGCGATAGAACTGGCGGTTGTCTTCGCGAACCGCCCGCTGCAGGCTGACCACGGCCTGCGGACTCCACAGGTGGCTCTCGCCCTGGCGA
Organism: Lentisphaeria bacterium; assembly: GCA_007130365.1. Lineage (GTDB taxonomy): Bacteria > Verrucomicrobiota > Lentisphaeria > Oligosphaerales > PUNB01 > SLSR01. The sequence goes on along the minus strand of SLSR01000114.1, from coordinate 2,824 downwards.
CGCAGGTTGAAACGGCCGCCGGCATCCAGCAGGGCAGGCGGCCGGGCGCTGGGCGGGAAGGCGGCCAGATGGCGGCGGCCGGCCTCTTCGGCGATTTCGTCGAGGCCGACGCCACCGATGCGGGAGGCGGTCTTGGTAAAGTATTTCCCGACCAGTTCCGAGGCGAGCCCGACGGCCTCGAAGATCTGTGCGCCGCGAAAGCTGCGCAGGGTGGAGATTCCCATGCGGCTGAAGGTTTTCAGCAGCCCTTTCTTGACCGCCGCGATATAGTTGTCGGTGGCGACCTCCGGGGTGAGGGCTTTCTCCAGCAAGCCGGAGGCCGCCATTTCGCGGACTGTGGAAAAGGCGAGGCGCGGGCAGATCGCATTGACTCCGTAGCCAATCAGCATCGCAAAGTGCATGACTTCGCGGACTTCGCCACTGTCGACGATCAGGCCGGCCCGGCCGCGCAGACCGCGGCGGATCAGGTCGTGATGCAGGCCGGCCGCCGCCAGCAGCATCGGTATCGGTACGCGATCCGGCTTGACTTCGCGATCCGAGAGCACCAGCAGACTGACGCCGTCCCCGACGGCTTTGGCCGCCGCCTTGAACAGGTTCTGCAAAGCCTGTTCGAGTCCCTCGCCGCCGCGGTCGCGGGGGAAGTCCGCCGCCAGCTCGCGCACTTGCAGATCCGGGTGCCGGCTGTTGCTCAGGCGGATCATATCCTCGGGAGTCAGAATGGGATGGTGCAGCTTGAGCTGGCGGCAGTGTTCCGGGGTTTCCTCGAGCAGGTTGCGCTCGCGTCCGACATAGCTCATCAAAGACATCACCAGCTCTTCGCGCAGAGGGTCGATGGCCGGATTGGTGACCTGGGCGAACATTTGCTTGAAGTAGCTGTAGAGCAATTGCGGGCGCTTGGCCAGAACCGCCAGCGGCTGGTCGTCGCCCATCGAGCCGACCGGTTCCTGGCCGTTCGAGGCCATGGGGTCGAGGATCAGGCGCAGTTCTTCGCGGGTATACCCGAAGACCTGCTGTCTGCGCAGCAGTTCCGCTTTCGATTCCGGCGGAATTTCGGCCGGCGAAAGCAGGCCGCGCAATTCAATCGCATTGTCCCTGAGCCAGTGCCGATAGGGACGGCGGCGGGCGATCGTGGCCTTTATTTCATGGTCGGGAATCAGGCGGCGCTGATCGAGATCGACCAGCAGCATGCGGCCGGGTTGCAGGCGCCCCAGGGTCTGCACCTTTTCCGGCGGGAACTCAAGAACCCCGGTCTCCGAGGCCATGACCAGGAGTCCGTCGGTGGTCGTGCAGTAGCGGGCCGGCCGCAGGCCGTTGCGGTCGAGAGTGGCGCCGATGTAGCGACCGTCGGTAAAGGCGAGGGCGGCCGGGCCGTCCCAGGGTTCCATGATCGCGCTGTGGTAATCGTAGAAGGCGCGCTTGTCCGTGCTCATCGCATACTTGACCCCCCAGGCTTCCGGCACCATCATCATGGCCGCGTGCGGCAGTTGGCGGCCGCCGCGCACCAGAAATTCGAGGGCGTTGTCGAAGACCGCCGAGTCGCTGCCGCGCTCCTCGACCACGGGCATGATGCGGGCAAGGTCGTCGCCGAACAGGGGCGAGGCCAACTGCGCCTCGCGTGCCCGCATTCGATTGACATTGCCGCGCAGCGTGTTGATCTCGCCGTTGTGGGCGACCATGCGGAACGGCTGGGCCAGGCTCCAGGTGGGCAGGGTGTTGGTGCTGTAGCGCTGATGCACGATCGCAAAGCTGCAGGCGAACAGCGGATTCCGCAGATCCGGGAAGAACGGCAGCATTTGCGAACCGGTAAGCATTCCCTTGTAGACCATGGTCCGGCTCGACATGCTGGCAATGTAGAATTGACTGTAGTCGCGGTCCGACCAGGTCGCCACTTGGTTCTCGATCAGACGGCGGGCCACATAAAGCCGACGCTCGAAGTCCTCGCGCCCGACTTCAGGCGGGCGGGCGACAAACACCTGCTGGAATTCGGGCAGGGTGCGCAGCGACATTTCGCCGAGGCAGGAGCTGTCGGTCGGCACCTTGCGCCAGCCGAGAACCGACCCGCAGGTTTGCCTCAACTGCGATTCGACCAACTGGCGGCAGCGCTCCCGGTCGGCCTGGTGCGAGGGCAGAAACACCATGGCACCGCCGTACTCGCCGCCGGGCGGCAGTTCGATTCCGGGCTTTTGCCGACTCAGTTGCTGGCGCAGAAAGCGGTCGGGCAAGTCGAGCAGAATGCCGGCGCCGTCGCCGGTCGTCTTGTCGCCGCCGACCGCGCCGCGGTGCTCCAGGTTCATCAGAATTTGCGTCGCCTTGCCGATCAGGTCGTGGCGCTGCCGGGCTTGCAGGCTGACCAAAAGACCGACCCCGCAACTGTCGTGTTCATAGCCCGGATCGTAGAGGCCGTGGGCAGCGGGAAAGCCGGCCCGGTTGCAGCGATTGCCGCGCCAGGCGGATTCACCGGCTGATGCCTGGTGGTTTGTTGTCATGTTGCACTTTTCCCAATGGACAGATTTTCGAGGCGGATTCACCGCCGTTCAGGTATGTGTTGAAAAGCAAACGGCATGCCCGAAATCCTGGCAGGTACGCTTAACTGCCTTTGCCGCATGGCCTAAGGAAACACAAAACAAAACGGAACACAAACCTTTTTATACATTTTTGTTTGCCGGTCTCTTTTTTGCGCCATTTTTGTTTCGTGGTAGGTGCGCCGAGTCCGCCTGAGGCGGATCGGTGCATCCGGGATCCGCCCGGGCACATCGACGCTGCGCGCTCGACGCGCCTACTGTCCGCCCGGGCACATCGACGCTGCGCGCTCGACGTGCCTACT
>SLSR01000011.1 GCA_007130365.1 Lentisphaeria bacterium | reverse complement strand
TCGCCGGCAATGCCAACTATCCGTTCGACGGCAAGCTGATTCTGACCGAGGAATTCCGTCCAGGCATGATACCCTACCGCAGTCTGGTTGCGGATGAATGCCGGAACCTCATCGTGCCTGTGTGCGCCTCCTCGACCCACATCGCCTGGGGTTCGCTTCGCCTGGAGCCGATCTGGATTCACCTCGGCGAGGTGGCCGGATTCGCCATCTGCCAGGCACTGGCTGCGGGAGAGCATCTCAACCGCCTGGATGCGGCGCAACTGCAAAAGACGCTGCTCGAAGCCGGCGCGTCCATCGCCTTCTTCAACCAGCATCGCAAGGCCCAGAACCACCCCAGCCGCGCCGACCGCGAACTGGCCGCCTGCCACGGAGACTGGGACAGCTACGACCTGGACCCGGTACCCGCTGGCGTCGCTTCGTCACCGCGGCAACCCGGCGTCACGCAGTCATGAAATCACGAAGTCAGAAAACAGGAAAAACCGAAAGAATGAGTACAACACCCCGAATTTCCACCCACAACCTCCCGCTCCTCGGCGAGTACGACATCGTCGTCTGCGGCGGCGGCCTGGCCGGTTGCGGGGCGGCGATTCAGGCGGCCCGCCAGGCGGCCCGCGTCTTGCTGGTCGAACGGCTGGAGGTGCTGGGCGGGCTGGGCTCGGCCGGATGCGTCGGCAATTTCTGCGCGGCGGAAGGCGGGCTTGCGGGCCAGGGCAGGGTCTTCGATGACATTTTGGCTGGCCTGCGGGCATACTCCGCCATCGGTGAGGAAAACGGCTGGATGATCAGGCGCAACAAAACCTATCGGCGCGAGAACTGGACCTTTGACCATCGCTTCCTGCCACTGGTCTTGCAGGAAATGGCCTTGGCGGCCGGGGTGGATATCCTCTACGCCACCGACATTGTTGGGGCCAACGTGGAAAACGGGCGCATCCAGCAAGCCGTGCTCCACAATCGGTCCCTGATGCAAACCGTGCGGGCGGCTGTCTTTATTGACACGACGGGGGATGGTATCCTGGCCCGTCACGCCGGCGGCGAGGCTTTGCCGGACGATCCCCAACTGCCGGGTGTCATTAAACCGAGCAACATGATGTTCATGCGCCAGACCGACCGACCGGCGGCCAGGCCGGAGGTTGAACCGGTCGGCACGGATGGAGTCCAGCCGGATTACAGCGTATGGCCGGATATCCCGGGACACCTGGCCCTGAAGATGAAGCTGTTCCATCGCAAGCTGGATACGGGCAGCGGGCAGGGCTACAGCGATGCCGTGATCGCCATGCGGCGCGAGGAGCCGCGCTTTGCCGAACACTTCCGGCAACGCCAGGGCGCATCCCACGTCTTCGCCGGAGCCGCCCCCATGCTTGGCCTGCGGGAAAGCCAGCGCATTCGCGGAGATTGCGTGCTGACCATCGCCGACTGCCGCGCCGGCCGCCGCTTCGCGGATGCCGTGGCCTACGGCACCTTCACCGTCGATGCCAACGAGACTGCCGAAATCCTGCCGCCCTACCAGATTCCCCTGCGCAGCCTGCTGGTGTGGGGCGTGGACAATTGCCTGGTTGCCGGCCGCTGCTTCTCCGCCGACCGGCTGGCCTTGTCCTCGGCCCGGACCATGGCCACCTGCTGCCTGATGGGACAGGCCGCCGGCACTGCCGCCGCCCTAACCGCCCGCGCCGACGACTCACTGCGGGCCGTCGATCCCGCCCTCGTTCGCCAGTCGCTGATCGCGGCAGCGGACAAGAATCAAACCATGACCAAATATTTGGAGGAATAACCCTATGCCAGATCGTCCGAATATCCTGATCCTGCTTTCCGACCAGCACGGTGCCCCGTTCAGCGGTTGCTACGGACATCCGCAGGTGCGGACACCGAACATCGACCGCTTGGCGCGCCAGGGTGTGCGCTTCGACCGCGCCTACTGCCCCTCGCCCCTGTGCGTACCTTCACGGATGGCCTTCATGACCGGCCGCCGAATCCGGAATATTGAGATATGGGACAACAACACGAGGCTGCCATCCGCGACGACAACCCTGGGACACCGCTTGGAAGCAGCTGGATATGAAGCAGTCTTGTGCGGCAGAATGCATTTCAACGGGAACGACAAACTACATGGCTTCCGCGCCCAGCTTGCCGCGGATCCCGATGCCAATGAATCGATTCCGGACTGGACCAATGCGGACGGTTTGAAGGCGCACAGCCTGAGCTTGGACACAATGCGCAAACGGGCCAAGGTCGGCGAGGGCGTTGCGCTCGATGACCAGACCGCCGATGCCGCGGCAGAATTCATCCGCAATCGAACGTCGGCGCAGCCCCCTTGGGCGATGGTCGTCGGCTTTATACATCCACATGGCCCGTGGAATGCCGAACAACGCTATTGGGATTGCTGTCATCGGGATCGGATCGACCTGCCGCCGCTGCTAACCGAGGCGGACCGTCATCCAATGCACGAGCGCAACCGTCGCCTGCGTCGGATGCCCGAGGAAGGCTGTCCCGACGATCTGGTTCGTCAGTTGCGTGCCGGATACTATGCGGTAATTTCCCGCATGGATGAAAAGGTCGGCAGCTTGTTGCAAGTGCTGGAGACCTCGGGTCAGAGGGACAACACAATTGTGGTCTATATCAGCGATCACGGCGAAATGCTGGGTCAACATGGCTTATGGATGAAGTCCTGCCTGTTTGACGCCAGCATCCGCGTGCCGATGATCGTCGCCGATCCACGCTGTGAACGCCGTGAAGCAAGCGTTGACGCAAACGTATCCCTGATCGACTTGGCCGCCACGATCTGCGACTGGGCCGGCGCGGATAGCGCTGGAATGGATGGCCGCAGCTTCGCCGGACTCTTGCGCGGAGACAGCCCGGACTGGGACAACCGAGCCCTGGTTGAGTATTACGCCACCTGGACCGACCGGCCGATGGCTGCCTTGATACGCGATTCCATGAAACTGATCTTCAGCCTGGATGATCCGCCGCAACTGTTCGACTTGGCTAGTGATCCCGGCGAAACCAGCGATCTCAGCGGCGATCCGGAATATTTCCCGATCCGGGACCGGCTGATGAACGAGTTAATGCACGAATGGAACCCGGAAACTTTGAAACAACGCGTGATTGCCAGCCAGCAAGCCCGGCTGCGACAGGAAGAATGATGAACCATCCCAAATCACAAGCTGAACATAGCCCTTTGGCATCCCCCAATATTCTGATGATCCTGGTCGACGAAATGCGGGCCGATGCCCTCGGTTGCTTCGGGAATGGAATGATTAAGACGCCTAACCTCGACCGACTCGCCGCCGCTGGCGTCCGTTTTGACCAGTGTATGATCCCGCAGCCGACCTGCACGCCCTGCCGGGCCGCGCTGCTGACCGGGTGTTTTCCATCCGCATTGCGCAGCCGCATGGTTGGTTGTGTCACTCCCGATGACCCGCGTTTTCTGCCGCGCGTTCTTGGCAATGCGGGCTACAGCACGGCCTCTATCGGCAAGATTCACCTGAGACCGCAGGGGGCGGAGCCCCATGCGGTGGAGGAAAGCCGGGGCGCCGACGGAGTTTACGACTACTATGGTTTTCAATACGTCGATCTGGTCAATGGGCACGGTGATCACACCTTTGGTCCGCGTTACACCCCCTGGCTCCGCAAGCGCGTGCCGGACTGGGAAGAGCGGCGTAAAGCGGCAAAAAGGCTGGGCGCCATTCCCGACTGCCGATCCTGGCCTTTTCCGCTGGAGGTACATTCCAGTGAGTATATTGCCGATCGCTCCGTCGAGTACCTTCACCAGGCGGCAACGAGAGGCGCGCCATTCTTTTTGCACTGCTCGTTTCCCGACCCGCATCATCCCTTCACGGCGCCCGAGCCCTATGCCAGCATGTACAGCCCGGCGGACATGCCGCCGCCGCTGTCGGCGATTACCGAGTCGGTCAATCCGCCGCCGCCCGGATTGGATGCTTATGCTGGCAAAGCCACCGCGTATATGCGGCCCGACGGCGCCCCGGTGGACCGGGTCATCGGCACGCCGCCGCGTCCTTTTCACACCTACACCGAGGAAGACTACCGCGTCGTGCGGGCCATCACCGCAGGCATGGTCACCCACCTGGACGCCTGCATTGGGAGGGTCCTCGACGCGCTCGAAGCGAGCGGGCAGGCTGACAACACCCTTGTCGTCTTCGCCAGCGACCATGGCGATTATCTCGGGGACTACGGACTCTTCGGCAAAGGCCTGCACTACGATTGCGTACTCCGCACGCCGCTGCTGATGCGCGGCTCGGGGCTTCCCAGGAGCCGGGAAGTCAATCAGATGGCGTCGCTGGTGGATGTCGCGCCCACCCTCTACGAGCTGATCGGGCTCGACGAACCCGAGGCTTTGCAGGGCTTTTCCATGAAGCCGGGACTCGACAACCCCGCCGCATGGTCACGCGATGCCGCGCTGACCGAAAACGACGACGACATGGCCGAACTGCGCCTGCGTACCCTCACTACCGAGTATTGGAAGTTGACCCTCTACGCGGGCGACAGCTATGGCGAGTTGTACGACCGCCGTCGCGATCCGCGCGAGCGCGTCAACCTCTGGAACGACCCCGCCCACGCAACGGTTCAGGCGCAACTCATGCACCGACTGGCCGATCACATGCTCTGCGCCATTGACGGGGCCAATGGTCGGGTCCAGACCCCCCGTCCGCCCATTGTTAAACACAAGCCGAAAAAGCGGTAGCCCCGAGGCACCAGCGCTCATTCGGGTGCAACCACTTGTGGAGGTGCGGCAACTTCCCGCAGTGCAAGGGAATTCGACAAATCGAAAAGCCATGACTTCGTGACTCCGGGCTGACTGGATGACGCGGTGGCGCGCGGTGTTTTCATTGTCCGGGTGTCACGAAGTCAAGAAGTCACGAAGTCCAAAAAAAAGGAAACCCACCATGAGCGAACCGACTCGACAAACCCTCTTCGACGCTGGCCGCGATGGCTACCACACCTATCGCATTCCCGCACTGCTGACCGCGGCCAATGGCGATCTGCTTGCCTTCTGCGAGGGACGGCGCGACAGTGTGCATGATTCAGGGCAGATCGACATTGTGATGAAGCGCAGCACCGATGGCGGCCACACCTGGACCGCGCAGTCGGTGGTGGCCACGGAACCGGAGATGACCTGCGGCAATCCCTGCCCCGTCCTGGACCGCGAAACGGGCGCGATCATCCTGCCGTTCTGCCAGAACCGCAGTGGCGGCGGCGAAGGCTTGATCAAGCAGGGCAAGGCGCCGCGCACGGTGTGGATCACCCGTAGCACCGACCACGGAGCGACCTGGTCGGCACCGGAGGAAATCACGGCGCAGGTCAAGAAAAACGTCTGGACCTGGTACGCCACCGGCCCCGGACATGCAATTCAACTGACCTCCGGCCGCTTGCTCGTGCCCTGCGATCACACCACCTTTGTCGAATCCCAGGGCTCGATTCATTTCGGCTCGCACCTGATCTACAGCGACGATCATGGCGCGACCTGGCACATCGGCGCGCTGCTCAGCCTGCCCGGCAACGAGTGCTGCTGTCTCGAACTCGACGACGGCGCCGTGTACCTCAACTGCCGCACCCGCAAGGAATACGGAGTGCGCAGCTACGGCATCAGCCGGGACGGCGGTCTTTCATTTCTCGAGGAAGGTTTTCATCCCGAGCTGATTGAACCCCGGCAGTGGGGCGGCGGCTGCGAGGGCAGTCTGCTGAAAATCCCCGCCGGGAACAACGACGGTTCCTGGCTGGTCTTCTGCAACCCGGCTACGACCGAAGAGAATCGGCGGCGCCTCGCCTTGAACGTCAGTCGCGACCAGAGTCGAACCTGGGCCGAGGCGCGGGTGCTCCGCGAAGGTCCCGCCGGCTATTCCGACCTGGCCCTCCTGCCCGACGACACCATCGTCTGCGTTTACGAGGCAGGCGAAGAGATGTACCGCGAACGCATGGAGATCGCCAGGTTGCCCCGCGCCTGGCTGGTTGAAGGTCTGCTCGAAGCACCCGATGACTTCATTGGCGCATGACACTGGGATTTATAGCGCTTTGCATTGCTGCTGCACCGGCAATATTTTATGGAAAGCAGTATTGACAGGCCGGGTTTGCCGGGCTTGCGCGGAATTTGAAATGACAACTTTTATCTTCAAATGAGGGAAAATGGAAAAATTTCACTTTAATGAGAACACAGGCGCAGCCAGCGCCTCGTTCGACGGACGTCTGCTAAAGGTCGGTACTGGTGTGGTCGAGCGTTGCTGGCGTTTACTTCCGGCGGGTCTTTCCACCGAAAGTTACTGTTATTTGCCGACCGGCCGCGAATGGATTCTGCCGACAGCGGAAGCCGGGCCGGACTGGCGGATTACCGTCATGGCGGAGCCGGACGCGCAGGCAACCTTGACGGCAACTGCGGCAACCTCGTTAATCGACGACCCCGGGACCGGCGATCACCTGGCAGTCACCCTCATTTTTCGCTACCCGGAGACCAACTTTCTGCTGCGCTACGAAGTTCGGGCCTACCCGAACGCACCCGGCTTGTGGACCCGGCTGGCGGTCCGCGCGGAAGACGAACCGGAACGCGACAGTCTGCCCGGTTGCCTGCTCGGCGCCTACTGCGAACGGTTGGCTGTGGCGGCCGCCGCCGCCCAGCGCCGCCTCGCCGTCGGCTACTACAACGACACCCAGCATCGCAATCACGACGATCTGCCGATCCGGCGCGAAGAGGAGAATCGCGAGTGGCGCGGTCGTCTCGAATCCTATGACTGGGCTTCGCTGCTTTTCATCGAGAACGCGGACAGCGGCCTGGCGCTGGTGAAAGAATCGCACAAATGCGTCAATCAGCGGGGTATCGATACCGGCGCATTCCTGGTCAAGCCTGACTCGGTGACGGTTACCGGCCTGGCCCTAACCCCGCCCGACTACGGCGGCGGTCTCTGGCTGCGCACCGACCGCTGGCGCCCCGCCTGGGCCACCTGGTCGCTGCTCTACGATGGCTCTGCCGAGGAACGACAGCTCGCGGTCAAGCGTTTCGACCGCCTCCGCTATCCGTTCCGGCCGGAGCGCGACATGTTCATCACTGCCAACACCTGGGGTTCCGGCGGCGCCGGTGAAGGATCCCGTTCCGCCGCCAACCAGGAGAACATTCTCAGGGAAATCGCCAGTTGCGCGGATTTGGGAATCGAGCTGCTGCAAATTGACGACGGCTGGCAGTGCGAACCCGGTGCCGCCCGACCGTTCGAGGTGGACTGGACACCGAATCCGCGCCGTTTCCCTGACGGCTGGCGGCCGGTTCGCCAGGCGGCCGCCGACACCGGGCTGCGCCTCGGCCTGTGGGCACCCTGGCGGGTCGATGCCGACAGCCTGATTCGCAACTACCGCGAGGGTGGCTTCCGCCGGTTCAAACTCGATTTTATCAACCTGCATAGCCGCGATGATCTGGACGCGCTGCTGGACAAGGTGGGCGCCCTGATCGACGGCACCGACCGGAATGTCGGCATCAACTGGGACGCCACCGAGGAAAACGCGCGGCTCGGCTACTATTTCGGTCGCGAGCACGGCAATATCTACCTGGAAAACCGGGAAAACGGCCCGCCGGACTCGAAACTGACCCGGCTTTGCCATATCCGCTACACTCCCCGGCTGGTGTTGCGGGACGCCTGGCATCTCGCCCATTACGTCAATCTCAACCAAATCCAGCTCGCCATCCAGAACATCGACCGGGTGGTGGCCGATTTCAGCAACTGCCGCGAGTACTCGCACGACTACTGCTTTGCCATTGCCATGATGGCCGTGCCGCTGTTCTTCCAGGAGACCCATTACCTCGACGACAATGCCCGCCGCCAATTGCGACCGATAATCGCCACCTACAAACGCCATCGGCAAGCGATCAATGCCGGGTTGGTCTTTCCCGTCGGCGATCAACCGGACGACGCATCCTGGACCGGTTTTCAATCACATGACGCCGACGATAATTCGGGTTATCTTCTGCTGTTCCGCGAAGTCTATAACCGGCAGCCGCGGCATCGGCTGCCAATGCATCAGACGAAAAGTCGGACAATATGCTTCACCGACACGGGCGATGGCGAAACCTGGTCGGCCGATGCCGATCACAGCGGCGCAGTCGAATTCAGCCTGCCCGAAGCAGCCTCCTATCGTTTGCTGCATTATGCCTTTGCCTGAATCCGCGAGAAAAATGGCGAGCGGTATAATATTTCATTTGCCACCAACTGGTGTTCCCCCCGGCGCGGCTGGTCAGGGCGCGGCTTTGAACAGGTGAATCGACTGGCCGAAGGCGGCGGCTTCCGCCGCTTCCATAAGCGTTTCGGACAGGGTAGGGTGAGCCTGAATCGAGAGCGCCAGATCCTCGGCGACCGCGCCCATTTCAATCGCGAGGGTGGCCTGCCCGATCAATTCGCCGGCGTTGACCCCGGCGATTCCGGCTCCGAGTACGCGCTGACTTTCCGCCTCGACGATCAGCTTGGTCAGACCGTCGGCGCGGCCGAGAGTGGCGGCCCGACCCGAGGCGGCCCAGGGGAACTTGGCGACCTTGACCTTCGATCCCTGCTGCCGCGCCTCCTGCTCGGTCAGGCCAGTCCAGGCGACTTCCGGATCGGTGAAGACAACACAGGGGATGGCCTGCGGCGCGAAGGCGGTCCGACGGCCGGCCGCGGCCTCGACCGCCGCGATCGCCTGGTGGGTGGCCTTGTGGGCGAGCATGGGCGAGCCGGCGACATCGCCGGCCGCGAAGATGTTTTCGGCGGCTGTGCGGCCTTGCTCGTCGGTCTCGACAAAACCTTGCCGATCAGTCTCGACTCCGAGCTTGTCAAGGTTCAGTCCGGCGCTGTCGGGACGGCGGCCGACCGCCATCAGCACCAGGTCGAAAAGCAACTCCTGCTCCGGTGCGTTCCTGCCCTGAAATCGGATCCGGACTCCCTCTTTCCCCTCGTTCATCCCGACGATCTTGGTTTCACAGAGGATAGCCTCGAATTGTCGGCGCAGTCGCTTCTCCAGAATCTCCGCCAGATCGCGGTCGGCGCCGGCCAGCAGTTGCGGCAGCATTTCAACCACGGTCACGCGCGCGCCGAGGGCGGCATAGACCTGCCCCAGTTCGAGTCCGATATAGCCGCCGCCGACCACCAGCAGGCGGTGCGGAATATCGGACAGTTCAAGAGCCTGCCGGGACGTGACAATGCGCGAGGAATCTTCGGGGATGCCGGGCAGCCGGACGGCCTGCGAGCCGGTGGCGATCAAGGATTGCTCAAAGCTCAGGTCGCGGTCGGTGCCGGATTCGGTCGAGACACGCAGGGTGTGGCGATCCTGGAAGCTGGCCGTGCCCTGGATGTAGTCGACGCCCCGTTGTTTGACCATTTGCTGGAGGCCGCCGGTCAGGCGACGGATTGTCTTGTCCTTCCATTTGCGCAGTTTTGTCGGGTCGAGGGTCAAGCCTTCCGCTTGCAGCCCGGTTTCGGCGGCGGCCTGCACTTCCGCCTGCAGTTTGACCGTGTGCAGGAGCACTTTCGAGGGGATGCACCCATTGAACAGGCAGACTCCGCCCGGTTTGGGGCGTGGATCGATCAGGGCGACTTTCATGCCAAGGTCGGCGGCGCGGAAGGCGGCCGGGTAGCCGGCCGGGCCGGCGCCGACTATCGCCAGATCGATGGTTTCAGATTTTTTGTTCATTTCGATCCTTTTCTCGCAATCGCTAGCTTGGGACAGTTGCGATGCTGTAAAGTAGCGACGGCGTCTCGCCGACCCTACTATGACGCCCGCCCTGACATCTACCCTTCCAGCGAGAGCAGCAGGGGCTCTTCGGTCGCCTCGACCATCCAGCGCAGGAAGCGGGCGGCGGCCGCGCCGTCGATCACCCGGTGGTCGTAGGACAGGGAGAGCGGCAGCAGCAGTCGCGGCTGGCAGAGGCCGTCCCGACAGCTTGGCTGCTGCCGCGCTCGGCCGACTCCCAGAATGGCCACTTGCGGCCAGTTGACGATCGGGGTGAAGTAGGTGCCGCCGATCGCCCCGAGGTTGCTGATCGTGAAAGTGCCGCCAGCCAGCTCGTCGGCGCCGATCTTGCCCCGGCGCACGCGTCCGGCCAGTTCCTGGAGTTCGGCGGCCAGGGTGACCATGTTTTTGCGGTCGACTTCGCGCAGCACCGGCACCAGCAGACCGCGGTCGCTGTCGACCGCGATCCCGATATGGCAGTAGTCCTTGTAGATCACTTCCTGCCGGTCGAGATCGAGCGAGCAGTTGAATTCGGGGAATATTTTGAGGGCGGAAGCCGCAATCTTGGCGAGCATCGGGGTAATGGTCAGCTTGCCGCCGCCCTTCTCGGCACGGGTGGCATAGCGCAGGCGCAGTTCCTCCATTTTGGTGACGTCGGCCAAGTCGTGCTGGGTCACGTGCGGGATTTGCCGCCAGGCCAAAGTGGTGTGGCGGGCGGTTTCGCGTCGGATCCGCGAAAGCGGCTGCCGCCGGGTTGCGCCCCAGCGGTTGAAGTCGGGTAGCGCGGGTGCTTTTTCGGCAACGGCGGTGGCGGACTGCTCTGGGCTGGCTTGCAGTCGGCGGCGGGCGTGTTGCTTGATGTCGTCGACAGAGATTCGTCCATGTTCCCCGCTGCCGTCGACCTCTCCGAGATCAAGGCCGATTTCGCGAGCGAAACGGCGCACCGAAGGGGCGGCCGGAGCGTGGATTCCGGACGCCGGGGGGAGGTCGTCGGAGTCCGGTCTCTCGGGCGGCCGTTTCTGCGCCTTTGGCGCCGGGGCGGCTTGGCCGGCCGCCTTTTGCGGTTCGGATGGCTGTTCTGAGCTTCCCTCCGGAAGTTCGGGCCTAGCCCTCATTCGCTCCCTCGGCTTTTCGCCCGGCGCTTCATTGTTTTCGGTGGTTTTGACAGGAGGCTTTTCCCGGGATTCGCCATCGTCGTCCGATGCATCCGGCTCTGCCCTTCCCTCCGGATCGCCGAGCGTGAGAATGACTTGTCCAACCTTGATCTCGTCGCCAATCTTGACCTTGACTTCGGTTACCTGGCCAGTGGTTGGCGAGGGGATTTCGGCGGTCGCCTTGCCGGTTTCCAACTCGACGACCGGTTGCTCCTCCTTGATGCGGTCGCCGACTTCGACCAGAATCGCGGTGACTTCGGCCGCTTCCACGCCTTCGGCCAGTTCGGGCAGCTTTAATTCTCTGTCCATGATGCTCTTCCTGGTTTGATTTGCCGCAAACAATCATTCCTTATATTCGTAGGGTCGGAATCCGTCCGCCCCAGTGGTCGAGACAGATTCCCGACCTGCGGTTCACGCCAGCAGCGGGTTCGGCTTTTCCGGATCGACTCCGAATTCCTCGATCGCCTGTTTGACGGTCGCAGGCTCGATCTGTTCCAGATTCGCCAAGTAGGCGAGGGTGGCGATCACGATCGATTTGGCGTCGACCTCGAAGAAGTCGCGCAGGGCTTCCCGCCCGTCGCTGCGGCCGTAGCCGTCGGTGCCGAGCGCCAGCAGGCGTCGCGGCAGCCAGCGGCAGACGATATCGGGCAGCGCCTTGACATAGTCGGTGGCGGCGACGATCGGGCCGGGAGCTTCGGCCAGGCATTGCGCCACATAGGGGACGCGGGGCTTCTCCTCGGGATGCAGAGTGTTCCAGCGTTCGCAGTCGAGTGCCTCCCGATGCAGTTCCTTGTAGCTGGTCACCGACCAGACATCGGCCTGGACTCGGTATTTTTCGGCCAGGACGGTCTGCGCCTTCAGGGCTTCGTTGAGGATCGCGCCGCTGCCCAGCAGTTGGGCCCGCAGCCTGGCCTTTGGCCTGGCGGCGGGAGCGAACCGGTAGATGCCCCTGATGATTCCCTCTTCAACCCCTTCCGGCATGGCCGGCTGGCGGTAGTTTTCGTTCATGATAGTCAGATAGTAGAAGATGTCCTCGCCCTCCGTGTACATACGGCGAATTCCGTCCCGCACGATGATTGCCACTTCGTAGGCATAGGCCGGATCGTAGGCGATCAGGTTGGGCACGGTCAGTGCCAGCAGGTGGCTGTTGCCGTCCTGGTGCTGCAGACCCTCGCCGGCCAGGGTGGTGCGGCCGGAGGTGCCGCCGACCAGGAACCCCCTGGCTCGACTGTCGCCGGCCGCCCACACCAGGTCGCCGACCCGCTGCAGGCCGAACATGGAGTAGAAGAGGAAGAAGGGAATGGTGTTGATGCCGTGGTTGGAATAGGCGGTGCCGGCCGCGATAAAGGAGGCCAGCGAGCCGGCCTCGGTAATGCCCTCCTCCAGGATTTGTCCATTTTTCAGTTCGCGATAGTAAAGCAGATTCTCCCGGTCAACCGGTTCGTAGAGTTGTCCGGGGTGGGAGTAGATGCCGCACTGTCGGAACAGGGTGTCCATGCCGAAGGTGCGGGCTTCATCGGGCACGATCGGCACGAGCAGTTCGCCGAGTTCGGGATCCTTCAGAAGTTGCGAAAGCAGCCGGACAAAGGCCATGGTGGTGGAGATTTCGCGCTCGCCGGAGCCGCCCAGCAGTTCCTTGAAGGTGTCGCGGTTCGGGGTTGCAAGCCGGGAACCAATGGGCTGGCGGCGCGGCAGGTAGCCGCCGAGCCGGCTGCGACATGCCTGGAGGTATTGCATCTCGGGACTCTCCTCCGGCGGTCGGTAGAAGGGGAGTTTGGCGACTTCCCGGTCGGAAAGCGGAATGCCGAAGCGCGAGCGGAATTCGCGCAGCTCCTTTTCGTTCAGCTTTTTCTGCTGATGCGTGATGTTCCGGCCTTCGCCGCTTTCTCCCAGTCCGTAGCCCTTGATGGTCTGGGCCAGGATCACCGTGGGCGATCCCTGGTGCGCAACCGCCTCGCGGTAGGCGGCATGGATCTTCTGCGGATCGTGACCGCCCCGGTTCAGGCGGTGCAACTGGTCGTCCGACAGATGTTCGACCAGCTTGAGCAGGCGCGGGTCGGCGCCGAAGAAGTCCTGCCGGAAGTAGGCGCCGGATTCCACCGTGTATTTCTGGAACTGTCCGTCGACCGTCTGGTTCATCCGTTCGACCAGGCGGTTGTCGCGATCCTGTTCGAGCAGGGGATCCCAGTCGCCGCCCCAGATCACTTTGAGCACATGCCAGCCGGAACCGCGAAAGGCGGCTTCCAGCTCCTGAATGATCTTGCCGTTGCCGCGCACCGGCCCGTCGAGTCTTTGCAGGTTGCAGTTGATCACGAAGATCAGATTGTCCAGGTGCTCGCGCGAAGCCAGGTCGAGCGCCCCGAGGGTTTCCGGCTCGTCGGTTTCGCCGTCGCCGACAAAGGCCCAGACTTTCTGGTCGGACGGTTGCTTCAGGCCGCGATCCTCAAGGTAGCGGATGAATTTGGCGTGGTAGATCGC
This sequence comes from Lentisphaeria bacterium, assembly GCA_007130365.1. GTDB lineage: Bacteria > Verrucomicrobiota > Lentisphaeria > Oligosphaerales > PUNB01 > SLSR01. The sequence continues at coordinate 8,221 of SLSR01000011.1, read as the reverse complement.
CTGGATCGGCCCCAGCCCCATGGAGACGGTGGGGAAGTTCCAGAATTCCGGCATCAGCCAGGGATGGGGGTAGGATGAGAGCCCCGGCCGGTCGTGGCGCTCGTGGCGGAAATTGTCGACCTGCTCGACCGGCAGACGGCCTTCGAGGAAGGCGCGGGCGTAGTTGCCGGGGCTGGCGTGTCCCTGGAAATAGACCAGGTCGCCCGGATGCCGGTCGGAACGGGCCCGGAAGAAATGGTTGAATCCCACTTCGTAGAGCGTGGCCACCGAGGCGTAGGTCGAGATATGGCCGCCGATCCCGGCCTCCTCGCGATTGGCTCGCACTACCATGGCCATGGCGTTCCAGCGGATGATGCTTTCCAAACGGCGCTCGAGTTCCAGGTCGCCCGGATAGGCCGGCTGGTCGGCGCGATGGATGGTGTTGATGTACGGCGTGTTGGCGGTATAGGGCAGGCGCACTCCGCGGCTGTGGGCGTGCATGGAGAGTTCGCCGAACAGCTCGCGCACTCGGTCGGGGCCGGCTCGTTGCAGCACCTCGTCGAGCGAGATCAGCCATTCATGGGTTTCGATCTGTCTGTCCTGATTGGCGGAAGCCTGGGTTGACGCCATCGTTTTGCCTCGCTTGACTGACGGTTGGGCGGAGTATTTGTTGAGCAACGCAATCAAGATAGCATTGCTGCAGGCGGAAAGCAAGGGGGTAAAGCGTCCGCTCGCAATGCATCAGTTAAAAACAAACCGGAATGCGAACAACGGCATGAAGGCGGAAGCTCGTACCTTGTGCCGCTGATGCACAACGTTGGCGAAGCAAAGTCGGTGTCGGAGCCGCTATCGGAATCGGCATCGAAAGAATTCGGGCGTTTTACTGGCGCGTTGTGATGAGTTCTGGGGTGCGGGTTGAACAGAATCATGGGCGGGCTGGAAGCCCGCACCAAAAAAGACGGCTCTTTCTCAAAACGAATGGGTTGCCAATAGTTTTTTCTTGGATTTTGTGGGTAACACCTGAAACCAGAAACCTGAAACCCGAACTCTGCCACGAGCAATGCATCATTTCTGAATGTGAATTGAAACAAGCTACCCACTCAAAGTGAGAAAGAACCAGAAATCTGGAGGCAGAAAGAAACCGGATTCGCGAGGAAACGCGAATTGACTTTGCGAAAGAAAGAAAAAATCCCCGCCATGTGGACCGATCGGTCAATGACTTGCAAAATCGGGATTGGAAGCGACCTTAAAGTTCAATGCGCGACTGCCCGAGCCTGGTTCGAGAAACCCACCTGAAGGGAATTAACCGTGACCGTTCGCTGCGACCCCAATGACTGCCTCCACTGCCTGAACGGCTGGTGGGACTTTCATCGCGACACCCCGAACTCGGCCGGCGGCGCCCCGCCGGCGCGCGGCTGGGAGCCGAAAGCCTACCTGGTACCATCCTTTTGGACGATCCCCGGGCAAGGCGTGCGCCGAACCGGCGAAACCTACTTCCAACCCCTGGGCAAACTCTTGCCGGAAGGCGGCGACGAAGTCTGGGAGGAAATTGACCGCGACAACTTCGAGTTTCTCTTCGACGCCTTCGGCTACCCTCCCGCCTGGAGCGCCAGTCGCGCGGGGTGGGCGCGGCGAACCTTCGTCCTGGACAAGCGGCCGCCCCCGGGTCGCAGACTTTGGCTGCGGTTCGAGGCGCTGGGCCCGCGGGGAACGGTCTTTGTCAACGGCCGGGAAGCGGTGCGCCATCGCGACCATTTTTTGCCCTTGGAAGTGGACATAACCGATCTTGCGCAGGCCGGAGAAAACCTGCTGACCGTGCGCATCGACGACTTCGAACGGGATGCCAAGGGGCGCGCCAAGACTCCCTGCGGCAACATGATGACCGCGCATCAGTCGGGCATCTGGCAGGATGTCTGGCTGCACGAGCGCAGTGATTTGCGCCTGTCGGACTTGACCATTGCCACTTCGGTCCGCCAACAGCGGCTGCAGGCACAAGCCGAAGTCATCAACCAGGGCAATGCACCGCGCACAATCAGGATCCAGATGGAAGTCGTGGAATGCCAGCCCGGCCGGCCGCCGGGCGACAATAACCCGATTGCTCTTAGCCTGGGCGAGAACAGCGCAACCATCGAGCCTGGCGCGAATCATGCCCTGGAATGGTCAAACCACTGGCCGAACCCGCAACTTTGGTCGCCGGACGCGCCGCATCTCTACTGGCTGCGCAGCCGCATCATCGAAGGCGGGCGTATACTGGAAACCCGCCATGAGCGCTTCGGCTTTCGCGAGGTATGGATCGAGGGGCCGCACCTGATGCTCAACGGTCACCCGCTGCACATGTTTTCCGACTGGGGGCACAAGGTCACGCAATTCCATCACACCGAAGCCTGGATTCGCCAGTGGCTCGGCATGATCCGGGGCAGCAACATGAACCATTCCCGGCTGCACACCCATCCCCACCCGCCGCTTGTTCTCGACCTGGCCGACGAGCTGGGCATTCTGATCACCGGCGAAACCGGCCTGCATGGCTCCGGCGGCGGTTGCGCAGGCGACGCGCCGGAATTCTGGGAGGCCAGCATCGAACACATACGCCATTTTGTCCGGCGCGACAAGAACCACCCCTGCCTGGTTATGTGGAGTGTGGAGAATGAAATGCGCTGGAACCGGGACGACACCGACCTGACCCGGCGCCGCCTACCCGAACTGCGCAAACTGTTCAACCAACTTGATCCCACCCGCCCTGCCTATCACGAGGGGGACAGCTCTCTCTGGAGCGAGCGCGAACAGGCAATCGTCAGCCGCCACTACGGCAAGGAATGCTCTGGCATCGGCTGGTGGGATCGGCAACAGCCCTTGCACTCCGGCGAAATGTCGCTCTACCATTACCAGGGGCCGAACAACACCTGCCACCTGGCCGGCGACGCAGCCTACGCCTCCTATGCCGCCTGCGACCGGACGGCCGCCGAGGACACCGAATGGATTGTCGAGGCAGGGCGGACTTTGGGAGTCTGCAACTTCGGCCCGTGGAACCTGTCCTGCCTGGAGAACCTGCGGCCGGCGGCGGCATTGATTGAACTGTCCTACGGCAGTTGGGACACAGCCGGGGTCAAGCCCTTGCGGGTGCCGCCGCACAGCAGCGAATTCGAATTCTGGCAGCCGGAAGCCAGGGGCTACACACCGAACCACAGTTTCGAAATTCAGAAGCGAGCCTTCCGTCCGTTCGCCGTCATCGACCTGTCCCGCCGTTCCGCCCTGTTTGCCGGACACATTCTGCGCCGCCTTCTATGCCTGGTCAACGATCTCGAACACACTGTCGAAGGCGAATTGCAGGTCGAACTGAAGCGCGACCGGGAAATCGTGTCAAGCCAGGTCTGGCCGGTGGAAATCGGCCGGGGACGAGTCGAGAAAAGGATATTCGAGCAGGCCTTGCCGGAAACCATGGCCGCCGGCGAGTATTTTCTGGAAGCGCAGTTCTCGGGCGGCGGCCGAACCCTCGACCACTGGCGACGGCCTCTGCGGATAGCCGCGCCACCGCAACAAGCCAGCGTACCCTGCCGGGAAAAAATCGCGGTGTTCGGATCCGGCAGCCTCAAGGGATGGCTGGACACAGCCAAAGTGCCACATGCTTACATTCAGGATCTGAACCAACAGGAACTGGGGTCTTTCTCGACTCTCCTGATCGAACAGAACACCATAGAGCCCGAGTCCCCGGCCAAGGGTGGAATACGCCGCTTTCTCGAGCGCGGCGGCCGGGTTGTTCTGCTTGAACAGAGGGTCAGCCTGTTCGAAGACGCGCCGATCATGGAGAAATCGGTGCAAACCGCCTTTCGCCGCACAGCCGAAAATCCGGTGCTGCACAATCTAAGCGACTGTGATCTGCGTTTCTGGGGCGATGATCCCTATCCCCTGCTCTCCGGCGATTCCTATGTCGCCCATCGGCTTTATCGCAAGAACAACTGCCGGGCACTGCATTTCCTGGCCGACAGCGGCGAGGGCGGCTTTGGCGGCGGCGACCTGGATCAAGCCCCCCTTCTGGAGATGCCCTGGGGACAGGGCATACTGTGGGCCTGTCAGTTCCGGGTTACCGACAAAGCTCTGACCGAACCGGCCGCCGACCTCTTGCTGCGCAACCTGCTGCGAAGCGCGGAAACCTATCGGGGCAAGCCGAGGCAGACGGCGAACCCCGACCTCCTGCACACTCCGGAAACCCCTCCAACCAGGATCGCCGAAATGGCGCGGGCCGCCGAACAGGGTGCCACCGTGCTGGTCGAAGAGGCTAGCGAAGAAGGCTTTCGCGAGTGGTCGCAGCAGCTTGGAGTCCCACTCGTGCCGACTTTCTCCGATCAGGTTTTCCAGGCCGTGCGCGAGCATGGCGACCCCCTGCTTGACTCGATCTCCAACTACGACACCTGCGGCATCGAAACCTGGACCTACAATCCGGCTTCCCGCAACTTCCAATGCGGATCGCTGTTTATCGAACCGGCTCCGGAACTTGAACCGTTATTGACCACCCCCAACGAGAGCTGTCTCTACGAACTGTTTGAAAAAGGCGGTCGAAGCGAACCCTTGCGCGCCCATACCCTGAGCCGTTTTCTCGGCCCGGAAAAACCGCCGCGTCTGGTCGTTCTCGGCCGGGTCCGGCACGGTGCAGGCCAAGTCATTTTCAACCAGTTCGCGCCGGCCGCCGACAGCCCGCCGCGCTTGCAGCGCCTGCGCCACCGCCTGCGCGTGGCCTGCCTTGTAGAGACGCCCGAGAATCCCTTGCGCGGCGACCGGGTTCCCGCCGCCATCGGCACCGGCGACGGCCGCCCCGCAGTCTTTTACACACTGAACCGCCTACTCGACGACAAGTTGATCGAGCAGCTTCAAGAATGCCTCAAGCCAACAGTCGAACGGATGGCGCCAGCCGCCGTGTTCAACCTGCTCGACGGCTGGAAGAAACAAGAGGATGCAGAAGGTGGATTGCCCGCCGCCGGCTTTGATCTGAGCAAGCCGATTCTGATCTACTGCCGAATCGAATCGCCAAACCCCCGGAAAAACCTGGAAACCAACCTCGGCGCACCCAATCCCGAAGCTCTGACCTTCCTCGACTGCGCAGGCGACGGCACGGTGGAGGCGACGGTCAACCAAAATCCCTTCCCCCCCGTAGATTTGAGCGAAACCGGGGCGGGCACGATCAGCGACATCCCGCTCGAGGCGGGCTTCAACCAGATCCTGCTGGTCTGGCGCCCGAACACTGCCGAAACCATTCTGAAAATGCAGTGGCGCGACATCATGCGCCGCCCGGAAACCGGATTCAAATTCCTGTAGAACATTTCCCGAACATGTCCACAGCAAGCCTAGTCGTCACCACCAACAGCGAAGCCGAGACCGTCCGTCTCGCGACTCGGCTGGCCGAGGTTCTGCGCGACGGCGACACGGTCGGGCTGCAGGGCGACCTCGGGGTCGGCAAAACCGTATTGGCCAAGGCGTTGGCGGCAAGGCTCGGGGTCGAGGAACCGGTGACCAGCCCAACCTTCGGACTGGTCATGGAATACCGGCGCAGCGAGCATAGCCGACTCTGCCACCTTGACATGTACCGGCTGGAGAACGCGGAGCAGGCTTTGGCCTTCGGCGTCGAGGAATGCCTGTTCGCGCCCGACGCGATCACTCTGGTCGAGTGGCCGGAAAGAATCGAACCTCTCCTGCAGCCGGCGCTGAGGAAAGGCGACGAAAAACTGCTGTATATTATCATGGAACACGGTGGCGGCGACCGCCGCCGCATCGTGTTGCCCGAACACTGGGCAAAGAGGTTTGCCGAGTTCGCTTGCATTAATCAGACTGGAATTTATTGAGCAAGAAAGTGCCAGACATGATCATCGGCGCCATCGACACCTCGCAAGGCTTCTCCTGCGCAGTCGCCAGCCCAGAGCGAATCCTGCTCAACTACGCATCGGCTGCCGAGCCCCGCGCCGCCGCCCGCGACATGGCCGAAACCCTGAAGGCACAATTGGCGGATCAGGGACTGACGGTGGCCGAGATCGTTCGCTGGACTGTCGGCACCGGCCCCGGCAGCTTCGCCGGCATTCGCGCCGGCATCGCCCTGCTCTCCGGGATCTGCCTGCAGACAGCGGCACAACTGCGCGGTCTGCCCAGCAGCCTAGCCCTGGCAGGCAAAATCGCCCTCCTGGTCGGGCCGCAGCAGACATTGGCGGTTCTGCACGACGGACGCCAGGGGCAACTGATCGTCACGACCTACCGAAAAGAGGAGTCGGGAATGAAGCTTGTGCGGGAGGCGGCCGCCTTCGACCCGGAAAGCGCAATCCCCCACCTCGACAGATGCGAGCGCCTGGTGACCCTGCACGGCGAAGCCATGCGGCGCCTGCTGCCGGAAAGCCTGACCAGGGGAAAAATGATCGAGCCGCCAAGCCTCGACGCCGCCGCCCTCCTCGCCGACCGAACCTGGCCAGCCGATCCCGAGGCTCTGCGGCAAAGCCTGGAGCCGGTCTATGTCCGCCCCGCCGTCTTCGTCGATCCCCGGCCCGCCAGACCTTAGCCAGTCAAAAGTTCTTGGCTCCGAAGGCTGGATTCCAAGCTCAGAACTCCTTAAGATGCTCTGACCCCGATATTGACAGTCTTTTTGGTTCTTTCTCACTTTGAGTGGGTAGCTTGTTTCAATTCACATTCAGAAATGATGCATTGCTTGTGGCAGAGTTCAGGTTTCGGGTTTCGGGTTTCAGGTGTTACCCACAAAATCCAAGAAAAAACTATTGGCAACCCATTCGTTTTGAGAAAGATCCAGATTTCTTAACCCGGGATCGCTGCCGGCGGCCAGCGGAATGCCGCCATCTTCCGTGGTCAACGCGGCCAGCCTTTCCGCGACCTTTGCCCGCCGTTCGATTTTGCGTTCAGCGGTCGCGATTCGCTGAGCCACCGCAGGCAACTGGAGCAGGGTCTGCGCCTCCTGGTATTTGGCGATGGCTCCGTGCAGGTCGTTCTGCCGCTCCAGTTCGAACCCCTCCCCGAGCAGAGCCTGAACTTGCTCCTGAAGCGCCGGATCCTCGTCCAGGCATTCTGCCTGTCCGGCGCTCCGCAGGTGACCGCCGCGATTAGAGCGATAATCTGTGCCAATAGTTCACCATCTGCTTGCATCAGGGACAGGATTAAGCTATGGTAGCCGCGTTGAGAGGGGCAGGGTTGATTTCCTCGTGTGTCGCACTGACGGCGGGTGGCATCTTGAGAGATTGATCAGATGCCTTGAGCGACGGCGCATTTTTTGATCGAGCTATTGTGTTTCCCGCTGGAAAAACCGCAGAAAGGAAGTATTTGATGAGAATGTCCCGTCTTGCCATGTTGTTGTCCTTTGCCCTCATGCCCTTTTTAACAAGTAACGCCGACGAAAGGGGTGATGGCGGCGATTCGCCGCATGGTTTCACTCTGCCGCTGGATGATCAGGGTAGCGTTGTCGGGATGCTTTTCCCGGGATATTTACGGCATGTGCTGGACGCTTCATCGAGTCCGGCAACTGTGAATGTCTATGTGGACGTTGACATTGATATGGATCCCCTGACACCGGAGTTCGTGCTTCCGGATGGATATACCGCAATGTCGCCGGACACTCTATTTCCGGAACCGGGTATCCTGAAATTTCAGGGCGGGGAAAGCGCTCGCGAATATCTGGTACGGATTTTTGCCTCGGACTTTGGCAGGGTGATACAACTGGATGGAGAGAAAGGACACATCGTATTGCCTGATGAATTCGGTGTCTTCGACGGCAAATCCCCCTTTACTCTGGAGACCCGGGTGTTTTTCCGGAGATTGCCGGAAGCTGACGACTGGACGCGAGCCCCGGTTCCGATCAACCTGCGAGGCGAAAATGAGTTGCGCTTGACCACTGCCGACGGCTGTTCGTCTCCGAACCGAGTTGGCATAAGACTTCAACTGGAAGAGTCAGGATGGTCGTCTCTGGTGGAGTCATCTCCCCTTGATGCCAGGCGATGGCACCACTTCGCCGTATCCTTTTCTCCCGAATCAGGTTGGGTCTTGTACCAGGATGGCGTCAAGGTTGACGAGAACCCGAACGCAGAGGCGATAGCTCCTTCCGATGGCGGCAGTTTTCTGGGTGGAGATCCCAACTCGGGGATCAGCAAGTTTGTTGATGGTTTTATGGGGGAGACTCGTATCTGGAACACTGTTCGCAACGAGGAGCAGGTCAGGGAGCTGATGGATGTACCGGCGCGCGGCGACGAGGATGGCCTGATTGCCT
>SLSR01000136.1 GCA_007130365.1 Lentisphaeria bacterium | reverse complement strand
TGGCGCCGGAAACCTTGCTGGCCGCGGCCGCCCGGCGCGGTTTGCGGGCGGTGGCCTTGACCGACCACGACACGATGGCCGGAGTTCCCGAGTTTCTGGCGGCGGGTGCCGGAAGCGACACGATTCCGGTGCCCGGAGTCGAGGTCGCCTGTTCCTGGTATGGGGGTTCGCTGCATCTGCTCGGCTTGTTTGTCGATCACCAAAATTCCGAGCTGCAAGCGCTGTTGGGCGAGATCAGGGAGGCGCGGGAGCGGCGCAATCAGAAGATCCTGCGGCGACTGGCGGAGCAGGGGGTTGCTCTCTCCCCGGCCAGCCTGCGGGCGGAAAGCCAGGCTGGCGACGGCGGAGTGATCGGGCGGCCGCATTTTGCCCGCGCACTCATCCGCTTTCGCCACTGTACCGATCGGAACCAGGCTTTCGCCCAATATCTCGGCCGCCAAGGCAGCGCCTATGTCCGGCGCTTTCTGCCGCTGCCCAAAATCGCGGTCGAGACCATTCATCGGGCCGGTGGCGTCGCGATCCTCGCCCATCCCTTTGGCGGCGGCGGTCGGGTCGCGCCCGCCGCCGTCCGGCAAAAGCTGCAAAAATTGGCCGGCCTGGGGCTGGATGGAGTCGAGGCCTATTACTGCGACGCCAATCCGGGGCAGGAGAGGCAGGTTTTGCAGTGGGTAGAAGAGTTTTCCCTTGTCGCCAGTGGCGGCTCCGACTTCCATGGCGACAATGCGCCGGGAATCGAACTGGGCCGGGGCGCCGGTCGGCTGGCGGTGCCCGACGCGCTGCTCGATGATCTGCGGGGGCGCGCCGAGGGGTGGCGCAAACCAGCCGTTCCGCTCCGCGCCTGACCGCATTCGAGTGAAAAAAAGACGGGGCCCGACGGATTCCGCCGAACCCCCGACCGGGCTGTCTGACCTGAATTAATCAGGTTAGACCGCGCCCTGGTCGATCATCGAGTCGGCGACTTTGACAAAGCCGGCAATGTTGGCGCCGTCGACCAGGTTGCCGGGGGTGCTGAACTCTTCGGAAGCCTGATAGGCGGCGCTGTGGATCGACTTCATAATCGTCTGAAGCCGGTTGTCGACCTCCTCCCGAGTCCATGATATGCGCAGCGCGTTCTGAGCCATCTCCAGACCGGAAACCGCGACCCCGCCGGCGTTGGCCGCCTTGCCGGGGCCGTAGAGAATCCGGTTTTCCAGGAAGACTTTGACCCCTTCCGGCTCGGTCGGCATGTTGGCGCCTTCGCTGACCACGAAGCAGCCGTTGTCGACCAGGGCTTTGCCCTCTTTGCCGGAGATTTCGTTCTGGGTGGCCGAGGGGAAGGCGCAGTCGCACTTGACACCCCAGGGGCGGGCGCCCTCGTGATACTCGACCCCCGGGAACTTGTCGGCGTATTCCTTGATCCGACCGCGGCGCAGGTTCTTCAGCTCCATCACATAGGCCAGCTTCTCCGCGTCGATCCCGGCCGGATCGTGAATGGTGCCGGCGGAGTCGGAGAGGGTGACGCACTTGCCGCCGAGCTGGGTCACTTTTTCAACCGTGTATTGCGCCACATTGCCGGAGCCGGAGACCGTGCAGACCTTGCCTTCCAGCGAGTCGCCGCGGCCGGCCAGCATCTCCTGGGCGAAATAGACCGAGCCGTAGCCGGTGGCCTCCGGCCGAATCAGCGACCCGCCCCAGTTCAGCTTCTTGCCGGTCAGCACCCCCGTGAACTCGTTGCGCAAACGCTTGTACTGGCCGAACATATAACCGATCTCCCGACCCCCGACCCCGATGTCGCCGGCCGGAATGTCGGTGTCGGCTCCGATATGCCGCGACAGCTCGGTCATGAAAGACTGGCAGAAGCGCATCACCTCGTTGTCCGACTTGCCCTTCGGATCAAAGTCCGAACCGCCCTTGCCGCCGCCCATCGGCAGGGTGGTCAGCGAATTCTTGAAAACCTGCTCGAAGGCCAGGAACTTGAGGATCCCGAGATAGACGCTGGGGTGGAAGCGCAGACCGCCCTTGTAGGGGCCGATGGCGCTGTTGAACTCGATGCGGAAACCCCGGTTGACCTGCACTTTGCCCCGGTCGTCAAGCCAGGGCACCCGGAACATGATCACCCGTTCCGGCTCGGTCAGGCGCTCCAGAATCTGGTTCTCCTGATACTCCGGCCGCTTGTCGACTACCGGCTCCAGCGATTCCAGCACTTCCTTGACCGCCTGATGAAACTCCGGCTCGGCCGGGTTTCTCTGCATCACCAGACTAAGGACATCCTGAATGTACGACATGTTTCAATTCTCCCTGTTTGCCAGTTTGTTGCGTTATGATTTCGATCTTCAAACTGTCTTGCCTGAAGTAAAGCGGCATGAGTTTACCAAATAACTTGATTTTTGGAAAAGTCAAGCGGTTTCATGGACATTTTTGCCATTTCCCCGGGGGGAGGCGTTGAAAGCACCCGGAGGCAGGTTAAATTGAAGGGCATGAGCGCAATCGAAAAACAAGCGAAGCAGGATCTGCTCAAAATCCTGCATCGGCAGGCCGGCTCGGTCAGCAGCGGCGAGGCGACCCGCCAACTGACGGCCGCCGGCTTTCGGCTGAGCCCGCGGACGGTGCGTCTGTACTTGCAGCGCCTGCAGGACGAGGGGCTGGTCGAGCGGGCGCGCCGCGGACGGGGCGGCGGGCGCGGGCTGACCCCGCGTGGAGTCGCCGAAATCGAGGCGGCCGGCGGGGTCGGGCGTCTGGGCTTCATGGTGGCCAAGATCGAGCGCATGGCCTATCGCATGACCTACCATCCGCGAACCAATCCGCAGGGTACCGTGATTCTCAATGTCACTCTGGTCGAGGAGGCGGCCGCGGTGCATGCCCTGCGCGAGATGGCGGTGGTTTTGCAGGCGGGTTTGGGAACCGGCGACCTGGTCGGTCTGTTTCCGGCCGGCACCTGTCTGCCGGGATGCACCGTGCCGGCTCGCTGCTTCGGCATCGGCACGGTATGCAGCGTCACCTTCAACGGGGTTCTGATGCAGGCCGGGATTCCGGTGGCTTCCGAGTTCGGCGCGGTGCTTGAGCTGCGCGACCGCGAGCCCTGGCGCTTCACCGACCTGGTGGCCTATTCCGGCACCACCCTGGATCCTCTGGAGATATTCATCAAAGCCGGGCTGACCCAGGTGCATGCGGCGGCGATCACCGGCAACGGGCGGATCGGCGCCAGCTTCCGCCAGTTTCCCGCCGAAGCGCAAACCCGGGTCGAGGAGATTCGGCAGGAATTGCGGGAGGCCGGACTGGACGGCGTCATCGGCTTTGGCCAGGCCGGCCGGCCGTTCCTCGAGTTTCCGGTTCACGAGGGGCGCACCGCGGTGCTCGTGGCCGGCGGGCTGAATCCGGCGGCGGCGGTCGAGGAGGCCGGCATTGAAACTCGCAGCAGTGCTCTGGCCGTACTCTGTCCGGCGAGTCGGCTGATCCATTACCGCGACATGCAGGCCAGGGCCTTCGACCTGATGCGGAGCGGAGCCGATGAGCAATTTGGCCGCCATTAGCAAAGATAAATAAGCTATATGCAAAAGCAGGAATACAATATGCACAAGATAGTCGACAAGCAGCAGCTTTCCGCCGATGTCTTTCTCATGCGCCTCCAGGCGCCGCTGATCGCCGCCGAACGCAAGCCGGGGCAGTTCATCATTCTCTCGGTCGACCATGACTATGGCGAAAGGATTCCCCTGACCATTGCCGACGCCGATGCCGAGGCAGGGACGATCACGATCATCTTCCAGCGGGTCGGCGCCACTACCGACCGCCTGGCCGAACTGCAGGTTGGCGATCAGGTGGACGCCTTGCTCGGGCCGCTGGGACGACCGACCCACCTCGAGAATTTCGGCACCGCGGTCTGCGTCGGCGGCGGCATCGGAGTGGCGCCTCTGCACCCGATCGTGCAAGGCCTGCGGCAGGCGGGCAACCGGATCGTCACGATCATCGGCGCCCGCAACCGGGACTTGCTGATTCTCGAAGACCGCATGCGCGAACTGTCCGACCGCTTGATCGTGATGACCGACGACGGCAGCTATGGGCGCAGGGGACTGGTCACCGAACCGCTGCGCGAACTCTGCGAAGAAAGTCCGAAGCCGGACTTCGCGATCGCCATCGGCCCGCCCGTGATGATGAAGTTCTGCGCCGAAACCACGCGCCCCTACCGGGTGCCGACCATGGTTTCGCTGAACACCATTATGATCGACGGCACCGGCATGTGCGGCGGCTGCCGGGTAACCGTCGGCGGCGAGACCAAATTCGTCTGCGTCGACGGGCCGGAGTTCGACGGGCACCAGGTTGATTTCGACGGCATGATCAAGCGCCTGACCGCCTACCGGGAGCATGAAGAGCAGGCCCACGAACGCTTTCACGAAATGCTCGGCGCGAACTGTCGCTTGGGCGGGTAGCCGGACTATTCATGCGAATTCGGCCATGAGTCACTTATCATTTCCAGGGTTCGGAGGTTCCGAAGTTCCGGGGTTCTGAGGCAATTGACCCGATGTCTGAAAGACTCGATGACTTGATGTGAGAAGCTGGTCGGACTGCGCAGCTTTAAGCATCTGGTCATCGAGCCATTTCGTCAACTTGTCGGATCGCCTTGAACAGCAAATAGTCAGGCGGCAAACTTGGCTCGTGAATTATTCAGGCTAGCACGGCAAAACACAATTAATTTGGCTAAGGAACCGAATAATGACCCACCCCACACCCCGACAACTGGACGAAGAAGCGCGCCGCGAGCTGGACAAGATCAAGCGCCGCGGGCAGCCATTGACCAACCAGGAGCGAATGGCGATTCCACCCCAGGAAATGCCGGCTCAGGATCCGGTGGCTCGCCGCCGCACGACCAGCGAGGTGGCTCTCGGCTACAGCGAGGCGCAGGCGCAACTTGAGGCCATGCGCTGTTTGCAGTGCCGGAACAAGCCATGCATCGCCGGCTGTCCGGTGGCCATCGATATTCCGGCCTTTGTCGAGGCGGTGACGGAAGGCGACTATGCCAGTGCCATTGCAATCATCAAGCGCAACAGTCTGCTGCCGGCGGTCTGCGGGCGGGTCTGTCCCCAGGAAGTGCAGTGCCAGGCCGCCTGTACCCTGACCAAGGTGTTCAAGGATCCGGAGAAGGCGGTTTCGATCGGACGCATCGAGCGTTTTGTCGCGGACTGGGAACGGGAGCAGGGGTTGGTCGAGCCGCCGACGGTCAAGCCGGCGACCGGTTGCAAAGTGGCGGTCATCGGCAGCGGGCCGGCCAGTCTGGTGGTGGCGGCGGACGTGCGGCGCGAGGGGCACGCGGTCACGGTCTTCGAAGCCTTTCACAAGTTCGGCGGGGTCATGCTCTATGGCATCCCCGAATTTCGTCTGGCCAAGAAGATTGTCGAGGCCGAGGTCGAAACCCTGCGCTCGATGGGGGTCGAGCTGGTGCCCAACTTTGTGGTCGGCCGTACGCGCAAGCTCAAGGATCTACTGGAGAAGGATGGTTTCGATGCGGTCTTTGTCGGCACCGGCGCCGGTCTGCCGAAATTTATGGGGATTGAGGGCGAGAACCTGGTCGGAGTGTTCTCGGCCAATGAATACCTGACGCGGGCTAACCTGATGAAGGCCTACGAAAAGGGGCGGGCCGCCACCCCGATCGCCGACTCCCGCAAGGTGGCGGTGCTTGGCGGCGGCAACGTCGCCATGGACGCCGCCCGCACCGCTCTGCGGCTCGGGGCGGACGAGGTGCATCTGATCTACCGGCGAACCGAGAAGGAGATGCCGGCCCGGGTCGAGGAAGTGATGCACGCCAAAGAGGAGGGCGTGGTCTTCCATGTTCTGCAGAACGCCAAGCGCATTCTCGGCGACCAACACGGACGGGTGACCGGCATCGAGGCGCTGCGCTATGAATTGGGCGAGCCCGACGACTCCGGCCGCCGCCGCCCGGTCGAGATTCCCGGCAGCGAATTCGCCATCGAACTGGATACCGTGATCGTGGCGATCGGCAACGACTCCAATCCCTTGATCAAGCAGACCACGCCGGAGATCGAAACCAATCGCTGGGGCAATATCGTGGCCGACGAGTCCGGCGCCACCAGTCTGTCCAGAGTCTTTGCCGGCGGCGATATCGTGCTCGGCGCCGCCACCGTGATCCTGGCCATGGGCCAGGGCCGCCAGGCCGCCGTCTCGATCAACCGCCTGCTGGCCGAGGCTGAATCCGACCGGGATTCTGCGGAGGCGGGCTGAAGACCCGCACCAAAACTCGCTGGCTTCAATCCCTGTTCCTGTATGATTCAACCAGCTTGGTAGCTTCGCCGTACTTGTTTTTTTGCGGTGCGAATAAACATGGCACAATAATAAAGGATCTTTCTCAAAACGAATGGGTTGCCAATAGTTTTTTCTTAGATTTTGTGGGTGACACCTGAAACCTGAAACCCGAAACCCGAAACCCGAATTCTGCCACGAGCAATGCATCATTTCTGAATGTGAATAGAAACAAGCTACCCACTCAAAGTGAGAAAGAACCATTTTATGTTCTGACAGGGGGGGAACTACGAAATACACGAAATACACGAAAGAAATATGGCAAGACG